>CAYOGU010000346.1:0-3577 GCA_964403345.1 uncultured Syntrophus sp.
ACGAGGCCTGCTCAGACGACCCCTCCGCCAGGTGCTGGCTCGAGGCCGAGACTTGATCGGCCGCCGAGGCCACCTGATCGGCGCCTTCCGACAGGCCGGAGACGATCCGGTTGATGGGACGGGTGATCGCCAGGGTCAGGAAGATCCCCAGGAGCGCCGCAACAACGGCGCCGACGATCGTCAGGGTGACGCTGATCGTGATGGCGGCCGCGGCCAGGGACTTATTCTCTTGCGCTGTCTCCTTGGCCTCTTTGACGTTCATGTCGACAAGTCCTTCGACAGACTTTCTCAATAGGTTGGCCGCTGCTGCGCCCTCACCGGCCATGATGTCGTTTGCCGCACCCGTATTGCCGGAGGCGATCGCGCTGGAGAATTTGTCCATGGCCTGCCGGTAGCCGGTCAGGGCCGCCTTCATGTCCGCCATCAGCTTTTTCTCTTCGGCAGAAAGCATGGTCGCATCCAGGACCTTGATGCTCTCGTTGTTCTCCTGGCGCAGTTCCTGGACTTTGGCCATGTATGCCTTCCTCTTTTCCTCATCCTTCTGCGTGATGAAGTCCCTGTAAATGACCCTCACCTCCTGGAAGTTGGCGGCGATCGATCCGGCCTTGGCCAGGGGCACGGTGTTGAACTCGTAGAGATTGGTGTCGGCGACCCGGATCTTCTGGATATAGACAATCCCGACCACACCGATCACCGCCGCAATGACGGCGACCGACATGAATCCTGCAATAAGCTTCACGCTGAGTTTCATCTTCTTCATGGCATTCTCCTTTTAATCCAATGAATCTTCCATTCTTGCCGGCCCGGTTTCCGGGGCCGCTTGTCTGTATGTCTTTCCCGCCCTGCGGATCCCCCGACCGTTATCCGGCCTGTTCCATGTTGAAATCCTCTTCCCGGAATACACGGTCGATGTCGAGGAGGATCTTGACGGAACCATTGGCCTTGGCCATTCCGAGAATGAAAGCGGTGTTGAGCTTTCCGCCGAAGTTGGGGGTGTCCTCGATCTCGGAGCCTTTGATGTTGAGGACCTCGGAGACGGAGTCGACGACGATCCCCATCAGGACGGTCCGGTCGGCGCCCTTGATTTCGACGACGATGATGCAGGTTCTGTCGGTGTATTCCATGGGTTCCATGCCGAACTTGAGTCGGAGGTCTGCCACGGGGATCACCTTTCCCCTCAGGTTGATGACGCCCTTGACGTAGGCCGGGGTCTGAGGGACGGTGGTGATCGCCATGAGGCCGATGATCTCCTTGACCTTGAGGATGCCGATCCCGTACTCTTCTCCGGCCAACGAAAAGGTCAGGTACTTTCCCTCCCTGTTCGCCGTAATCTTTATCGCCTGATCCATCACGTCTATTTCATCCATTTTACGAAACCTCCTTATATTCATGCATTATTCAGGCTGTTGATTCTACTTCCTGCCCCGTCCATGGCCCTCGGTCGACTCCTTGCCTCTCGCAGCTGTTCCCCGCATCGCATCCCGGCTGCAGGACTTGTCGATGCACCGCTGAATGACCGAACAAATCTCTTCAGACTCCCAGCAGGGATACAGGATCACCCGCGGTCTCAGTTCATGGCAACGATGGAGGATATCCGTTTCCTGGTCGTTCAGGAGAATGACCACGGGCAGGTCATTCAACAGGCGCCGCACCCCGAGCAGATCGGACAATGCCTCCCTATCCGCGATGTAGAGCAGGACGACGGCGATACTCCTCCCGGGCTGTCTGAGCCTGGAGGCGAAGCTATCCAGCGATCGGTGCAGTTCCAATCCCAGTTCCGGATGCGTTTTTTGCAGCCTCGCCAACACATCTCCAAAAGCCTGACCCTGCGGCTGACCGTAACAGACAACATTCATGGTTCACCCTCTGCTTCTTGACTGATCGTCATCCCGGCACGCTTGGTTCTCCATCGCGCCGGTTGACTTTGGCCATTACAAGCGCCATGCCAACGGGGAACAATCAAATAAAATACAGTTTAATCAAATTGTTGCAGATTCGAATGGTCAAGAGATGAAGGATCGTGACGCGATCAAAGTCTGGTGTGATCAGACAACCGCACGGAGAGCGTAATAATGTTTCTTTGTGATCACAGATAGTTATAGATTGTATGGTCCGGCAAGACACGGTCCGGCCGAATCATAGGGAGGAATTCCTGCGGGCTTCGGGTAACGGGCCGGCGTGGCGAGGCCTTATTCGTCGGAACTCCTGGTGTCTCTGGTCGACAGGCGATGCTTCCTGATCAGGGCATAGAATTGAGGACGGGACAAGCCGGAGATGCGGCACCCTTCCCGGATATCGCCCTTCACCAGGAGCAGCAGCTTCCGAAGGTATTGACCTTCCGCCTCCATGGCCGCCGATTCGCGAACGCTTTTCAGCGTGGAAAGGGATTGCGGGGGGGCCTCGGCGTCTAGCCTGCCGTAGCTGCCAGAAGCGGTATGCAGACGAATGTTCGTAGGCAGATGTTTGGGGTACAGCGTCTGTTCATCAAACGCCGCCGCAATGGCCGATTCCAGGGAATTGACCAGTTCCCTGACGTTGCCGGGCCATGGATAGGCGGCAACGGATTCCAGGAATTCAGGGGAGATGCCTTTGACGTCGATGCCGTAGCGGCTGCATAGCTTTGCTGTATAGAACAGGGCCAACTCCGGAATATCCTCCGGATGCTCCCTCAGGGGCGGCAGTTCGATCGCCAGCGAGCGGAGACGATAGAGCAGATCGCTCCGGAAGGTCCCCTCCTTGGCCATCGCCTCCAAATCACGGTTGGTCGCCGCCACGGTCCGAAAGTCACTCTCCAATTCCTGCCGTCCCCCGACGGGGCGGAATTGTTTCTCCTGCAGGACTCTGAGAAAGGCCTTTTGGATGGGGAGGGGCAACTCGCCGACTTCGTCGAGGAACAGGGTGCCGCCGTTCGCCTGCAGGATCATGCCGTCCATCTTCCTGTCGGCCCCGGTAAAGGCGCCCTTCTCGTGACCGAACAGTTGGCTCTCCACGAGCGTCGGCGTCAACGAGGCACAGTCGACGGTGATGAAAGGCCTCGCGGACCGTTGGCTGTTCCGGTGAACGGCCCGGGCAAAGAGCTCCTTGCCGGTGCCGGTTTCTCCTGTGATCAGCAGGTTGGCATCGCTTCTGGCCGCCTGGGAGAGTCTGCCGACACAGAGGTTCAATTTGCCGCTCCTGCCGATAATGCCGTTCAGGTCGACGTCGGGATGGGCAGCGGACGCTCTGGATCGGTTCGCCTCCGCGTATTGAACGGCCCTTGACAGGGAGAGCGTGATCTCGGAAATCGAGGCGGTCTTCTGGACATAATTCCAGGCGCCGCTGTCCAGGGCCAGTGTGGCGCCGTCCCGGTCTCCATAGGCCGTGATGATGATGATCTCCGCAGAGGGGCAGAAGTCGCGCAGTTGGGGGATCTTCGTCAGTCCATTGCCGTCGGGCAGATTCACGTCGAGGAGGATGACCGTAAAATCGCCGGCAGACGCCTCTTTCAGGCCCTCTCCGAGGGTGAACGCCATGGAGGCATGGTGACCCATATCCGTGACGACCTCCGCGAGCATGTCCGCAAAGATCCTGTCGTCGT
>CAYOGU010000347.1:0-3546 GCA_964403345.1 uncultured Syntrophus sp.
GTTCGGGTTGACGACCGCAACGGCGGCCGGAAGGGTCTCGGAGAGTTCATGATGATCCAGGATGATCGTGTCGATCCCCAGACGCTGCGCATGCGCGATCTGCTCGTGATCCGATATGCCGCAGTCCACCGTGACGATCAGGCCGACGCCCTCCGAATGCATCCGGTCCACGGCTCCGGTATTGAGGCCGTAGCCTTCCGATATGCGGTCGGGGATGTAATATCCCGCCGAGTCGGTGATCTGTCGGAGGAATTTGAGCAGGACCACGACGGACGTGATGCCGTCCGCATCGTAGTCGCCATAGATCATGATCTTCTCATGCCGGTGCAGGGCGCGGATGAGCCGTTCGACGGCCTTGTTCATGTCCTGCATCAGGAAGGGATTGTGCAGATCGTTCAGCGACGGCTTCAGGTATCGCCGGGCGTCCTCGATGTCGAGAAGATCTCGGCTCATCAGGATCTGGGAAATGATCGGGTGGATCCCGAACTCCCTGCTCAGGAGTTCCATGAAGCCCTGATCGCCTTCCTGAATCCGCCACCGGGTGGTGGGTAGCCGTCCTGCCTGCATCGTCGATATTCCCCGATTGTCCCCGATCAGTGATCTTTTTCCCTGTTTCCTTAAATTTTTACGATCATACCAAGGGGGGGAATGATGTCAAGGAGAGATTTTCCGATCTCGCCCCCGAAATCCCTCTTAGGACACGGGGCAAACGGAGCCGCTACCAACCCCCCTCCGTTATTGACAAAGCCAGAGAAATATGATTTGGGATATGCAAAAAAGGTGATGGAGTTCACCCCGCAACCGCCCATCGGCTGATAACTCCTGCGAGACTAAGTCCTGAGAGGAGTTATCATGGCAGAAAAGGCTGACGGCACATTCCTGATTTCCGCGCAGAACCTGCTTTCCGTGATCCGCAAGAGCTGCCAAACGCTCCGGATCACTTCATTGGACCGCAGGATCGAAACCTGCGAGGCCTTCCTCACCGAGAATCCACCGATCGACGTGGCGATCCTCGGGCAGTTCAAGGCCGGCAAGAGTTCCTTCCTGAACGGTTTTCTGGGAAAGGCGATCCTTCCCACCGGCGTCATTCCGGTGACGACGGTGATCACCAGGCTTCAGTACGGTCCCAGGGAGCGGATCACGGTCTCCCTTTTCGACGGATCGCGGGTCGAAATTCCCCTTGCAGACCTGGCCGGCTTCATCTCCGAAGCGGGAAACCCAGGCAACGCGAAGAACGTGGAAATGGTGGACGTGGAGACACCCCTCATGGAGGATTATCCTGGACTGCGGCTGGTGGACACTCCCGGCCTCGGCAGCGTCTTCAAGGCCCACATGAAGACCGCCCAGGACTGGCTTCCCGAGGTGGGCGCGGCGATCGTGGCGGTCAGTTCCGACCGTCCCCTTTCGGGGGACGACCTGGAACTCCTCCGGGAGCTTGCGCGCCACACGCCGAACATCATACTGCTCTTGACCAAGGTGGATTTGCTGACCCCTGAGCAACAGTCCGAGGTTGTCCGGTTCCTGGAAGAGACCGTGGCAAGGGAACTGGGGAAGAAATACCAGGTCTACCTCTTTTCGACCCGGTCGGACACGGTGCGCTACAAACGTCGGATCGCCATGGAAATCCTGCTCAAGCTCTCCCTGCGCCGCGACCTCGAATTCAGGAACATCCTGCGCCACAAGGCACGATCCCTCGCCCAGGCCTGTATCGGCTACCTGGAGATTGCCCGCGAAAGCGCCCTGCGGAACGACCGGGACAGGGATGAGATCAGGATGAGAATCCTGGATGAGAATCTGAGTCTGACGGTCATTCAGGAGGATCTGATGTTGATCGCCCGGGAGAATTCCCGCCAGACCCGGACGTACATCATGCAGCATCTCGGCCGCTTGCAGGCGCCGCTTCGGGAAAGGACTTTGGAAGAGTTGCGCCGTGAGCTTCCCCATTGGCGGGGGAATCTTTGGCGTCTTACCAGGCGATACGAGGAATGGCTGGCGGACAAGATGTCCGCCGAGATGGCCCGCATCTCCCGGACGGAGAGCCGCCACTTTCTCGGAACCATGAAAAAAGCCCACGACGGGTTTTCCCGGTCGCTTTCGTCCTTCCGGGCTCTTCTGGGACAGAACATCGAGAGCATTCTCGGGGTGAAACTCGCGGAGGCGGACTGGAGGATCGAGGTGGCCGAGCCGAGCCGTCCGGACGTCGGCTTCATCCGCGTCTTCGACTTCCATTTCGACCTTTTGTGGTTTCTGATCCCGATGGTGCTGTTCAGGAAACTCTTCGAAAGGCATTTCCTCGCCCTGGTTCCGCGGGCCGTGGAGATGAACCTCTCCCGCCTGGGCGCCCAGTGGGAGGGCCGGATCAACGCGGCGATCGAGGAGATGCGCAAACAGGCGGTGGGCTACGTGAAGGACGAGATTGCCACGATCGAGGCTCTGCTGGCGGGAAGGGACGGCAAGACGGAGGAAATCGGAGGGTGGATCGAGGACCTAAAGGCGCTGCTGTCCGATCCTGGGCAGGAAGGGGAGAAGCCATGATCGAAATCGATATTCCCGGCTTCGGGCCGGTCCGCCTGGAACACCTCGTGTCCGATTTTACGGGAACCCTGTCCTGCGACGGCATCCTCCCCGGGGAGGTTGCTGAGAGGATACGGGAGATCTCCCAACACTTGTCAGTGGATATCCTCACGGCCGATACGTTCAAGACGGCCTTGTCGGAACTGGAGGGGCTGCCCTGCACGGTGAATCTCCTCGGCAATTCCTTTACCAACCTTGACGCCCGGAAAGAGAAATTCGTCCGGGAACTGGGGCCGGAAGGGGTGGTCGCCTTCGGCAACGGTATGAACGACCGGAAGATGCTGAAGGCGGCCCGCCTTGGGATTGCCGTGTCCGGGCCGGAGGGATGCGCTACGGAAGCCTTGATCGCCTCGGACATCCACGTGCTGCAGGTCATCGACGCCTTCGACCTGCTGCTGAAGCCGAAACGCTGCAAGGCCACCCTGCTATTCTGAATGGCGGCCTTTACGGTTATCTGCCGAAGGACGGCGGAATCACGATTCACGATTATCCGATTAACGAGGAGGTCTTATGGCAAAAATCAAGAAGGTCATGGCGCGGGAAATTCTGGACTCGCGGGGGAATCCCACCGTCGAGGTGGACGTGATCCTGGACAACGGGATCCTAGGCAGGGCAGCCGTGCCTTCCGGAGCCTCCACGGGGAGCCGGGAGGCGGTCGAGCTGCGGGACGGCGACAAGGGTCGCTACCACGGCAAGGGCGTGCAGAAGGCAGTGGCCAACGTCAACCGCATCATCGCCCCTCGTCTCAAAGGCCTGGCTCCCCAAAAGCAGGAAGCGATCGACAAGCTCATGATCGATCTTGACGGGACGGAGAACAAGGCCAGGCTGGGCGCGAACGCGATCCTGGGCGTCTCGATCGCCGTGGCGAAGGCCGCCGCCTGCGACAAGGGGAAGCCCGTTTATCGGTACATCGGCGGGCAAGAGGCTTGCCGGTTGCCCGTCCCTTGCTTCAACATCCTCAACGGCGGCAAG
>CAYOGU010000348.1:0-3529 GCA_964403345.1 uncultured Syntrophus sp.
TTCCCAACCGAACATCAGAACGTTCATCGTCCGCGATCTCCAGTTCGTCTCAGGGGGCGTCCCGTTGTGCCCGGGGCGGTTTGTCCCGCCCTGCAAAAGGGGCGGCGAATCCCACCCGAGAGAGATCATTGTTCATCATGACACAGACCTGACGGAAAGTAAACCCCCGTCAAAGGAGAAGGACCCTTCATTCTCCCTCTGCGGGCCCCCGGGACCGGAGGAGGAAAAACAGGCGGATCAACTCGGCCACACTCCAGGCCTGGGCGACGCAGCCGCCCGGCCGATGGGGGGGATTGCCGTCGAACACCTCCGAGACACTGCCGATGCCCGCCTCGGTCAGGTGGCCTCTCAGGAAGATCCGGAGGTGATTCATGAGGGCTTTCCTTTCCTGATCCCTGTTCACGGCCACGCGGAGGGCGGCCTCTCCGAAGGGGCCCAGGAGCCAGGGCCATACGGTCCCCTGGTGATAGGCCGCGTCCCTCTCGGGACCGCTGCCCCGATAGCGTCCCCGGTAGGCGGGATCCGAAGGGGAGAGGGTCCTGAGGCCGCAGGGGGTGAGGAGGTGTCTTCGGACGGCGCCCACGACAGCGGCCTGCTCCTCCGGTTCGAGGGGCGAGAAGGGGAGGCTGACGGCGAAGATTTGGTTCGGCCGGATCGCTGTATCCAGGGCATTCTCGTCGAAGACATCCCCCAGGCACTGCGCCTGCGGGTTCCAGAAGGTCTCTCGAAATGAACGTCGGACGAGGGGGATGAGTTCGCGGCAGCCTGGGACCGGGTCCCCGAAGCATCTCCCCATCTCGTCGGTGAAACAGAGGGCATTGTAC
Source organism: uncultured Syntrophus sp. (assembly GCA_964403345.1). Taxonomy (GTDB): domain Bacteria; phylum Desulfobacterota; class Syntrophia; order Syntrophales; family UBA5619; genus JAKAFS01. The sequence continues at coordinate 825 of CAYOGU010000348.1, forward strand.
CACAGGGCGTTGATCTCCACCGCGCAGCCGTTTCGCGGGGTAACGGGCACGCCCTGCACAGTGGCGTCCATCCAGGTGAGGGCCGTGTTCCTGTCGCCTGCATGGATCAGGCCGCGACCGTCCATCCCCGTTCCGAACCGTGTTCCCTGTCGGAAGCTTTCCAATATTCTCTTCATCACGGGCCAGAACAGCCCGTGGATCAGGGACGAATTGCCTGTGGCCTCGAGCAACTCCTGGACGGTCCAGAAGTACAGAAGCGAGCTGTCCACGGTGTTATAGGCCGCAGGTTGACCGTCGGCGGAGAAAAAATTGGGCAGGAGGCCGTCCCGTTCGTGCCGGCCGATTTCGTCCAGGATTTCAATCCCCTCCCGGAGGTGTCCCGACCGGAAGGCGAGTCCCGGAAGGGCGATCAGGGTGTCCCGTCCCCAGCTCTCGAACCAGGGATATCCGGCAATGACGGCCGGCCTTCCGGAAGGGGTCGTGATGAGGAACTGGCGTCCCGCGCCGAGCAGGGCCCGAAGCATCTCCCGGTCCTCGCCGTCGAAACCCTCTGTCCCTCCTTCCTCTTCTTGCCTTCGGTGGCGGCGTCGCTCCAATTCCTCCCTCCATAGGAAAACTGGATCCTCCTCGGAAGGGGTGCAGGAGGCCGCCAGGATCACCGCAGAGCCGGCTTCGAGGGGCGTCTCGACGATCCCGGGACAGAAGAGGTCTTCCTGGTGTTCGAACCCGCGTTCCCGCTCCCGGTCGTATTCGAAGCGGCGATACCAAAGCGGCAGCGGGGAAAATTCCGAGTCCCTCGAGGTCCGGATATACAAAGGAGGCATCCCCTCGTAGGGATCGATCCGGAAGCCTTTCTCGATCCGTTCGATCCGGTCGCGGAAGAAGGGGTTTTCATGGGAGAGGCGGTGAAACCCTCGGAAGGCCAGGAAGGGTTTCAGACGGAGGCGACCCTTTCCCGGCGATGATTCCAGCTCGTAACGGACCAGGAGCGTGTCCCCATCGGGGAGTCGCATCACTTCCTTCTTCATGCGGATCCCGCCGGCCCGATAGGAGAAACGAGGGATGTCGCCCAGAAGGAATTCCCGAAGGAGGGGATGGCCGGGAGGGAAGAGGACATCGGGGTACCGATGACAGGTGAAGACAAATTCCCCGGTCCCGAGGAGGAACGAGTCCTCCAGCTTGGACAGGAGGACGTGCCGGCCTTCCGGTGACTGGAGATTGGACACCTGCAGCCCGTGATAGCTCCGCGTGTGACAGCCTGACAGGGTGCTCGAAGCGTAACCGCCGCGGCCGTCGGTTTCCAGCCATTCCCGCTCGGTATCCTGCGGGTCGCTGTCGGCCAGATCGATTCGAATCACATCCATCACCTCCATCCGATCCCTCGAGGGGGCACAAGATGGGCAAAGACGGGAATTCCCTCAGCGAAGCCTTCTCCGCAGGGGAATGGATCTCTGAAAGGCTGAGCCCTTCTGGAGGGTCCCCTTTTCAGACCGACCGCCGTCGGATCGGTCCGGGTGGAAATTACGGCCGATTCACTGGGGCATGTTGACCACCTCGACCCCTTCGGGAGGCTTGAAGGTGAAGACATGGTCGGGGATCCCTGTATTCAGACGGGCGTCGCTGAAGCGCAGGCGGGTCGCATTTCCGAGGGCATCGTTGAACCGGCACTGGATGATCAGAAAGGTCCTGCCGTCGACGGTCAGATGGAGCCGGTCAAGGCCCGTTCCCGGTTCCCTGGCGGTCAGCATGAGAAGATAGTTGCCCCTGTCGTCGAGGGGATTCTCACTGGAGAAACGGATCTGAAAATCCTCGGAGAGTTTGCCCAGGCCGGAGAGGAATCGCAGAGCCACCCTCGAGCGGAAAAGAGACTCCGAACTCTGGACATAGACGATCCGGTCTTCGGGGACGTAAAGCCATGCCTTCTGGGCGTTGATGACCAGTTTCTTGGCCTTCGGCTTCTGATAGTCCCAGAGCATCATTCGCGGATTCTTGAAGAAGGCCGTTCCCTCTTCCCTCTCGGTCTTCTTCATAGACTGGATCGTCACCTCCTGGATGAAGCGGGCCTTCAGGTCCGTGGTCCTGTCGTAGAGCTCCTGAGTCCTGGCGGTCAGCTGTTCCAAGGACAGGGGCTCGGCCCCAGGGGCCGATACGGGAAGAGAAAGGAGCGAAAACAGAAGGATGGCCGCCCCTGCCCGGGCAGCGGTGGCGCGGTGGAGCCATCCGTGAAGAAAAACCGCCATCAAGTGCGAAAACGGCACATTTTTTTCAAAGAGTTTATAACTCTTCAAAAAACACATGAAAATGGCCGACATTTCGCAAAAGACCTTCAACTTATTGATAACAGATAGCATTTTGGCTGCCCAAACCTTATGCAAACCGGTAGAAAATCGTGACATCTGCGGAGTTAGAGGGGTTATCAACAAGCTTATCCACAACCCTCTCCACATCCCTGTGGATTCATCTTCCAAGTTCCCGGATCAAGAGAAATATCCCTCTGGAGGCCCGGTCAATCGGCGATCTTGATCCGCCAACCGAAGGGGTCGTCCTTCTGCCCGTACTGGATTTGGAGGATCTCTTCATACAGCCGATTGGTCAACTGGCCGGTCTTGCCGTCAGCGATGAGGTATTCCTTGCCCTGGTAATAGATCTGACCGACCGGCGAAACGATGGCGGCCGTTCCCGAGGCAAAGGCCTCCCGGATCGTC
>CAYOGU010000349.1:0-3495 GCA_964403345.1 uncultured Syntrophus sp.
GAAGGCGGGCAGGTGGAGCCAGATCCATCTGGGACGCCTCAGGACCCAGAGTCCTCCCAGGACAGCGAAGAGGATGAAGGCCCCGTGGAGGACCAGGATCCCGTCGGCGAGCATCCGGTATGCCATGAGGGTCTCCTTGCCCTGTTGCATCGTGCTTCGCAGCGGGTCCGGGGCTTTTGGGACGTCAGGCCGGCCCCGGTGCCCCCCCGGCCGCGGCCTGGCCGCTGAGCTGGCCGCAGGCGGCCAGAATGTCCCGGCCGCGGCTCGCCCGGAGGATCGCCGTGTAGTGGCGATCGAGCAGGACCTGCTGAAAGGCGCTGACCGCCTCCGGCGTGGGGGTCTTGAAGGGGGAGCCGGGGAACTCGTTGAAGGCGATGAGGTTCAGCTTGCAGCGGACCCCCTTCAGGAGCTCCGCCACCAGCCGGGCGTCTTCGGGCGAATCGTTCACCCCGGCCATCAGGATGTACTCGAAGGTGAGCATCCGCCTGCCCGGCATGGGATAGTCCCGGCAGGCCTCCAGAAGCGTCGCCAGGGGGTATTTCCGGTTGACGGGCATCAGCTCGCTGCGCCTCCGGTCGTCGGGGGCGTTGAGCGAGATGGCCAGGTTCACGCAGATGTCCCGGCCAAGCTGGACGATCCGGGGGGCGAGGCCGCAGGTCGAGACCGTGATCTTCCGGTTGGAGAACCCCAGGCCGTAGTCGGAGGTGAGGATCCGGATCGCCTGGATCGTGTGGTCGTAATTGGCCAGCGGCTCCCCCATGCCCATCAGGACGATGTTCTTGATCTGCATCCCTTCGGGGGTGTGGCGCCTGAGCATCGTCATCTGTCCCGTGATCTCGGAAGGGTTCAGGTTCCGCTTCAGTCCCTGGCGGCCGGTCAGGCAGAAGAGGCAGCCCATCGCGCAGCCGGCCTGGGTGGAGATGCAGGCGGTCCAGTGATTCTTGCCGGGGATGAGGACGCTCTCGACGGCAAGGCCGTCCCCGAGCCGGAAGAGGACTTTCCTCGTGCCGTCGGCCGAGGTCTGGATCCGGGCGAGCGCCGGTTCCGAGGCGGTGAAGCGCTCCTCCATCTCGGCACGGAATGCGCGCGCCAGGGTGGTCATCTGGGCGAAGGAGGTCGCCCCGGTCTGGTAGAGCCACTTCATGATCTGCCGGGCGCGGTACTTCTCCTTGCCCTGGCTGACGATCAGGGCCTCGATCTGTTCGAGGGAAAGGTCCCGGATGTTGGGTCTGTCCGTCATCGCTGCATGGCCTGAACGATCACCGGTCACTCCATCGGCTGGAGGATGATCGCGATCCGCCGGTTCTTGGCCCTCCCCTCCGGCGTTTCGTTGTCCGCGACGGGCTGGTGCTCGCCGAAGGCCGCGGCCGAGAGCAGCGCGGGGTCGATCCCCTGATTCTCCAGGTAACGGGTGACGTTGATCGCCCGGGCAGCGGAAAGTTCCCAGTTGGTGGGGTAACGTTTGGCAAGGGCTCCGGAAATCGGGATGTTGTCCGTGTGCCCTTCGACCCGGATGCTCTTGTCCTCGACGTTCCGGAGGACCTGGACGACCTTTTTGAGGACCTCCATCCCTTCCTTTTTGATCTCCGCCTTTCCCGAGTCGAAGAGGATCTTGTCCACCACGTCCACGGTCAGTTTCCCCTTGAGTTCGGTGATGGCGATCTGCCCCTGCTGGATCTCCTCCTTCATCTCGTCCAGGAGGTTTTCGTAGGTCTTGCTCACGGTCCGGACTTCTTCCTCCCGGTTCTTCTTCATGAGGGCCATGCTTTCCTTCAGCATCTGGGCATCGCCTTCCAACTCCACGATCCGGCTGCGCAATTCCCGGATGGTCTTGTCCGCCTCCTCGTTCTTGGATGCGAGGCTGTCCCTTTCGGCCTCCAGTTTCAGGCGTTCCGCGCCCAGGGACTCGAGTTCTTTTTCCAGATCGGCCTTCCGGCCGCTCATTGCGGACACCTCGCGGCCCAGCCGATCGGCCTCGGCCTCTTTCTTGAGATACTCCTCCTGGGAGACGCAGCCTGCCAGGAGCATGGCGGCGATCCCGACGGTGATCCAAGAGGGGAATGCTGGGGTCATCGCTTCATCTCATCCTTTCAGTTTCAGTGCGGTCCGCGCCATCGGTCTTCCGCGCGGGGCGGCCTTCGGATGGCATGATGCATAGCACAAAGGCCATCGGAAGGGAAGGGGGCCGTGAAGGGCTTCAGTCCGGCCGGAAGGCGTCCCGGAGGGGAAGGAGGGCCGTATCCCCGAGGGCGAAGGCGCTGCGCTGCCGATCGAAGAAGGCCATCAGGAGCCGGATCCCCTCCGGCTCGTTGCCGTTGCCGTGGACCAGGATGACCGATCCGGGCTGCGGCGATTCCCCCTTGGCCAGCCAGGCGTCGCTCCCGATGGGGATGAGACTGAGACCGCGAAGGGTTTCGATCAGCCGCCGGTCCGAAACCAGGCCGGGGAAGCGGAAGAAGGGGGCGGGCAGGAGGTCCCGTTCGATCAGGATGCGCTCCAGGGAGAGGACCTCGGCGATGAAGTCGGTCCCCGGCTTCAGGAGGAAGTTCCTCTCCAGGGGCGCGGCCGGGTCGTAGGCGTGGGTCGCGGAGTGGTTGACCCAGGTGATCCGGAGCCTCCCCCGGGAGGCCTGGTCCTTGAGCCAGGCCAGATCCTCCTCGTGCCGCTGGATCCACAGGCCGCTCACCATCAGGGCGACGGGGACCGGCGGTTTCAGGGGAAGGCCGGCTGTCTGTTCGAGGAAACGGCGGTCCAGGGGCTTTTTCGATGGACAGAGGTCCGCCGTCAGGAAGTAGCCCCGGACGGCGTGCTCGGCCTTGCGGAGGCCGTTGTTCTGGAGGGGGTAGGGCGGTGCGGTCTGGCGGGCCAGCGCCCGGGCGAAGGGGGTCTCCTTCCAGTCCTCCGGGGAAGCCGGCCGGGCGGATTGGATCTCCGCGGCATCGGCTTCCTGAATTTCGAAGCTCTCCGGATCGAGGACCAGAAAACGGGATTGTCCCCCGCGGAGGTACTGCCGTATCGCCGCCGAGAGGGTTCCCCGGTCGTTGCGGAAGGGTTTGAAAATAGCCCGATAATCCGATACCCCCTCGGCCGAGGGGCACGCTGTCGGGGCTGCCAGGACCACGGCGAGGGCCAGCAGGACGACCCCCCGGATCCGGAGGGCAGGCTCCCTAGAGACCTTCATCGGTCCCCTTGAGGCGGACCGCCCGGACGAAGCGTTTGTCGTAGTAGGGCGTGTTGAGGTTGTCGATCCGGACCCCCCGTTTGCGCGAGGAGGCGTGGACGAATTCGTTGTTGCCGATGTAGATCCCCACGTGTCCCATATTCCTGCGAGTATTGAAGAAGATCAGGTCCCCTTCCGAGAGTTCGCTCCGGGACACGGGCAGGCCCATGTGGGACTGTTCAAGGGCGGTCCGGGGCAGGTCGATGTTGAAGATCTGGTAGATCTTCCTGACGAACCCGGAGCAGTCCACTCCAGTCACCGAGGATCCTCCCATG
>CAYOGU010000350.1:0-3487 GCA_964403345.1 uncultured Syntrophus sp.
CTTCGACCCCGCGACCGACGCCCTCGTCTTCGTGGGCGACTATATCGACCGGGGTCCCGACGCCCGGAAGGTGATCGACACCCTGATCGGCCTGAGGGCGTGCTGCCCGAACCTCGTCTGCCTGAAGGGGAACCACGAGGCGATGCTCCTCGACTACTACCTGGACGGCCGGGGCGAGCGGCAGTTCTTCTTTAACGGCGGCCTGGCCACCCTGGACTCCTACAGTATCTCTCCCGCCGACGCGCGCGCAGGGAGGGGCCTGCCGGAGGACCATCTGCAGTTCCTGCGCGGTCTCCCCCTCTTCCACGAAACGGAGGCTTATCTCTTCGTCCACGCCGGACTCAGGCCGCGGATCCCGCTCGCCGACCAGTTGCCGGAGGACCTCCTCTGGATCCGTTACGAGTTCATCGATTCGGAGGCGGACTTCGGCCGGACGGTCGTCTTCGGTCACACGCCCCTTAAGGATCCCCTCATCGAACCGAACAAGATCGGCATCGACACGGGAGCCGTCTACGGCGGCCGCCTCACCTGCATCGAGCTCCCCAGCGGGGTCATCCACCAGGTCTGAGGCCCTTCTCTCTTTCTCCCCTCGCCCCTGCCCCGCATCCGGCCATCAGCTCCGACCGCCACGAGGGTCCCGCCCGATGCCCGAAAGACCTTCAAATCGCAGCCATGAAGTCCCGCCGCCGGCACAACCGAGACACGACCCGCCCGACCCCGAAGAGGGCGATCCAGGAGGAAGTGGTATTTCTATTGACAGCAGGTCCCTCCTTTCTTATACTTACGTGCCCCAAAGCCGTTCCCGAGCAAATGGAGGCCCCCGTCACCCGTTCCGACCCGCCGTTTCCCCGGAAACGGCGTCGTCCGATCTAAGGAGGGAAAATGCTGAAAATCAAAGTGACACTGAAGCGCAAGGTCGTCGCCCTGGCCGTCCTGGCAGCCTTGCTCCCGGTCTTGGCCATCTTCCTTCTGGTGGACCGGTTTCAGACCTCCGTTTCCCAGGTTGCATCGAAAGAACTTCAGGAACTGGCCATGCGGAACATCGCCCAGATCGCCGTGGACGTTTACGGCCTCTGCGAAACAGCCAACGACCTGATCCAGCAGAAGATCAACAACGATCTCAAGGTCGCCGAAGATTCCCTCCGGCAACACAAGACTGTGGGACTTGGACAGGACATGATCACCTGGGAGGCGGTAAACCAGTTCACCCAGAAAATCCAGAGCGTCGTCCTGCCCCAGTTCACGGTCGGCGGAAACTGGATCGGAAAGAACCGCGAACCCAGTACCCCCACGCCGATTGTCGACGACGTCAACCGCCTCATCGGCGGGACCTGCACGATCTTCCAGCGGATGAACGACGCCGGCGACATGCTGCGCGTGGCCACGAACGTGATGACCCTGGACCAGAAGCGGGCCATCGGGACCTTCATCCCGGCCCTCAACGCCGACGGGTCCCCGAACCCCGTCGTCGCTGCCGCACTCAAGGGACAGTCTTACCGGGGGCTGGCCTATGTCGTCAACACATGGTACCTGACGGCCTACGAACCCCTCAAGGACGCCCGCGGAAAGGTCATCGGGATGCTCTACGTCGGCGAAAAGCTTGAAACCGTGGACTCCCTGCGCCGGGCCATCCTGAACATCAAGGTCGGCAAGACGGGCTACGTGGCGGTCATCGGTGGCAAATCGGAGGACCACCGGGGTCGGTACATCATCTCCAAGGACGGCCAGCGTGACGGAGAGAATCTCTGGACCGCCCGGGACGCCAAGGGGAACCTGTTCGTCCAGGAGATGGTCAACAAGTCCATCGCCCTTCCGAAAGGGGAAGTCTACTACCAGACCTATCCCTGGCAGAACCTCGGTGATCCCGGTCCCCGAAAGAAGGTCTCGGCGGCCATCTACTTTCCTCCCTTCGACTGGGTCATCTCGGCGGGCACTTACGAGGAGGACTACCATGCCCCCATCGCCCGGGTCCAGGACGTGATCACGCGCCTACAGGCCGAGTTCTTCTTCACCGGCGCCCTGATCCTGGTCCTGGTCATCGTCCTGGCGATCCTCTTCGGGAAGCGGATCATCCGGCCGCTCGGCGTCGCGACGAAGCTCGCTTCAGGAATCGCCGAAGGCAACGTCCAGCAGGCCAAGGAGGAACTCCAGAACCTGCCGTCCAATCTCCTGAACGACGCGAAGAAGGGAATCCTCTTCAAAGACCAGGATGAGACGAAGGAACTCCTGGGCGCCTTCAGGATCATGACCGGAAACCTCGATTCCCTGATCGGCCAGGTCCAGCGATCGGGAATCCAGGTCACCACGTCGGCGACCGAGATCGCCGCCTCGGCCCGCCAGCTCGAGGCCACAGTGGCCGAACAGGCCGCCTCCACGACCGAGGTCAACGCCACCAGCCGCCAGATCTCGGCCACAGCCGAGGACCTCGTCTCGACGATGGACCGGGTGAGCGGCAACCTCAGCGGGACGATCGGCATGGCCGAGTCGGGCCGCCAGGACCTCACCACCATGGAAGGGGCGATGCGCAACCTCATGAAGGCGACCTCCTCGATCTCGGCGAAGCTGGCCGTCATCAACGACCGCGCGAACAAGATCTCCAACGTAGTCACCACGATCAACAAGATCGCCGACCAGACCAACCTCCTGGCCCTGAACGCGGCCATCGAGGCGGAGAAGGCGGGGGAATTCGGCAAGGGTTTCTCCGTCGTGGCCCGCGAGGTCAGCCGTCTGGCCGACCAGACGGCCATCGCCACCCAGGACATCGAGCACGTCGTCAAGGAGATGCAGTCCTCGGTATCTTCGGGGGTCATGGAGATGGACAAGTTCGCCGACGAGGTGCGCAACGGGGCGGACACGGTGGTCACCCTGAGCGGCCAACTCGCCGGGATCATCGACCAGGTGCGGTCCCACGGGCCGCAGTTCGACTCAGTCAAAGAGGGAATGCACGCCCAGTCCCAGGGGGCCCTGCAGATCAACGAGGCGATGACGCAGCTCGCCCAGGCGGCGCAGCAGACCCGAGAGTCCCTCAACGAGTTCAAGTCGGCCACGGAGCAGCTCAACGACGCGGTCCAGGCACTGCAGGGGGAGGTGTCGCGTTTCCGGATCAGCTCTTAGTGGGAATATGGTCTGGGCGAAGGCAGAGAGGGCGGAGATCCAGAGGGAACGGACAGGAATAGGATGCTGCTTCTCCAATTTCAGGCAGGCGACGACCGCTACGGCCTCGACGTGGCCGAGGTGATCGAGGTGGTCCCCCGGGTCCTCTTCCGGGAGATTCCCCACGCCGACCCCACCGTGGCGGGCCTCATCAATTACCGAGGGACGCTGGTCCCGGTCATCGACCTGACGGCCCTTCTGACCGGCGTTCCCTCCCGGCCCTTCTTCAGCACCCGAATCATCCTGGTGAATTACCCGGGCCGCGACGGCACCGTGAAGATCCTGGGGCTTCTGGCCGAGCGGGTGACCGAGACCGTCTCCTGCACCGAGGCCG
>CAYOGU010000351.1:0-3474 GCA_964403345.1 uncultured Syntrophus sp.
TCTTGTGCCCGCAGATGGATTTCGGGCGCTCATGAATCTTTTTCGACCCTTCAACGTCTCACGCGGCGGGAACGGCAAAGTTAGCTGCTCTTCGCTCCGCTGACTCTGCGAGTTCACGTCTTACGGCGCTTACACAGTTGCCGTTGAGGCTGCTGCGATGGCAGGGCCCCCGAAAAATCTTCAAATCGCGCCCCTGAAATCCATTTGAAAACATAGGGCAAATTAAGTAACACCATCGGCCAAAATGGGATCGCTACGGTCTTTAGAGTTTGCGACATCCCCGTTGACTCGCCGGCGCATTTCAGGGAGAATGCCGCATCGTGCGGGAAACTGCTTTTGAAGGTGAAAGGGAAAGACGGTCATGGACTATATCGCCGATCTGCACACCCATTCCCCCTATTCCCGGGCCACCAGCCCCGAGGGAACCCTGAGGGGGCTTGCCGGCTGGGCAAGGGTCAAGGGAATCCAGGTGATCGGGACCGGCGACTTCACCCATCCCGGCTGGTTCCGGTCTCTCAGGGAGGAGTTGACTCCGGCCGAGCCGGGGCTGTTCCGTTTGAAGGACGAGGGGACGATCGGCACGCCGCTGGCCGGGGCCGCGCCAGCCCCGACCCCGGTCCGGTTTCTGCTCTCGGCCGAGATCAGCGGCATCTACAAACGGGACGGGGGCGTGCGCAAGGTCCACAACCTGCTCTACGTGCCCGATTTCGCCTCTGCCGAGCGGCTGAACGCCACCCTGGCGGGAATCGGCAATATCGAGTCCGACGGCCGCCCGATCCTGGGGCTGGACAGCCGCGATCTCCTGGAGATCCTGCTGGAACAGGCCCCGGAGGGCTTCCTGGTGCCGGCCCATATCTGGACCCCCTGGTTTTCCCTGTTCGGCTCCAAATCCGGCTTCGACACGATCGAGGCTTGTTTCGGGGACCTTGCCCCGCACGTTTTTGCCTTGGAGACCGGCCTTTCCTCTGATCCGGACATGAACCGGCTTGTCTCCGGCCTGGACCGTTTCAGCCTGATCTCCAACTCCGACTGCCATTCCCCGTCGAGGCTCGGGCGCGAGGCCAACCTCTTTTCCACGGACCTGGATTTCTTCTCCCTGAAGGAGGCCCTGCGCGCCAACCGGCGCGATGCCTTCCGGGGCACGGTGGAATTTTTCCCGGAGGAGGGGAAGTACCACGCCGACGGCCACCGCGCCTGCCACGTCTGCCTCGACCCCTTGGAGACGCGCCGGCTGGGGCTGGCCTGCCCGGTCTGCGGCAGACCCCTGACCGTGGGGGTTTTGCATCGGGTGATGGAACTGGCCGACCGGGAAAAGCCGTTCCATCGTACCGATTCGCCAAATGTTTTCAGATTGATCCCGCTGGCCGAGGTGCTCGGGGAGATCCTGGGGGTGGGACCCGCCTCCAAGAAGGTGACGGAATTCTACAGCCGCATCATCGCCCGGTTCGGCTCGGAGTTCGGCCTCCTCCTGCACGCGCCCCTGGACCAGATCGGTCAGTCCTCGGAGATCCTAGGGGAGGCGGTGGCGCGTATGCGCAGCGGCCGGGTCATCCGCAGGCCCGGTTTCGACGGCCAGTACGGCGTGATCCGCCTCTTCGAGGAAGGGGACCTGGCGAGGCTGGCCGGCCAGGGAGACCTGTTCGGCGACGGGCCGACGGTTCGGCGAGCCAGGAAGAAGGAGACCCAGGCCCTCGCATTGCCGGAGTTGGCGGAGGCCGGGAAGAGTATGGGCGTCGGCCCGGGCAGAACCGACGGCCCCAACCCTGAGCAGGCGGCCGCCATCGCATCCGCTGGCCGCCACATTCTGGTCACCGCAGGCCCCGGGACCGGCAAGACCTACACCCTGACGCAGCGGCTGGCCGCCCTTCTGACGGCCGGCTACGATCCTGGCCGGATGGCGGCCATCACCTTCACCGTCAAGGCGGCCGACGAGATGCGGCAGCGCCTGCTGAAGACGGCTGGACCGGCCGGCGCACAGGTGTTCGTGGGCACCTTCCACCAGTTTGGTCTGGATTGGCTGCGCCGCAGTACCCCTGGTCTCGCGGTGGTCGGACCGGAGAGCCGCGAGCGGCTCCTCAGGCGCCTCTTCCCGGGGTCGCCTGCTGGAGAGTTGAACCGCTTGGCCCAGGCCCTCGCCGATCACTTCCGTAATCCCGCGGGGGAGGAGGCCGGGGCCATCCGACCCTATCTGGTCGAACTGCGGCGGCTGGGCGCCATCGACCTGGACGGTGTCATCCCCGAGTTCGTCCGGCGGCTCGGGACAGACGCCGCCCTGAAGTCTGATATTCTGGGTTCCTTGGAGCACCTCTTTGTCGACGAGTTCCAGGACCTGAACGCGGGCCAGTTCGAACTGGTGCGGATCCTGGCTGAATCGGCCCGGGTCTTTGCCATCGGCGATCCGGACCAGGCCATCTACGGCTTTCGGGGTAGTGCCCCGGAGTTCTTCTTCCGCTTTGGCCAGATGTCCGGCGTGGAGCAGGTGCTGCTGACCCGCAACTACCGCTCGCCCTCTGCCATCATCGAGGCGGCCGCCGCCGTTATCCGTCACAACAGCAGGCCGGCCAGTCCGCCGCCGGTAGCCGACTCCGTCCGTCCCGGCGGCATCGAACTCTATCGTGCCCCGTCGCCGACGGCCGAAGCGGAATTCATCGTGCGCCGTATCGAGGAGCTGATGGGCGGCATCGAACATTTCTCCCTCCATTCCGGCCGGGGCGGCGACGGCGGGGCGGGGCGCGGGCTGAGTTTCTCCGACATGGCCGTGCTCTTTCGTCTCGGCAGGCAGGCCGAAGAGATCGCCACGGCCCTGGAGCGTCGCGGCATCCCCTGTCAACAGGTGGGAGTCGTGCCCTTCTATCTGACTTCGGGGCTGCGGCCCGCCCACGATTTCCTGCAGGCCGCCGCCGGAACGGAGGTCATTGCCGACTGGCTCCGGCTCAGCGGGACCCTCCCGGGGGTCGGACAGATTGCCGTCGAGCGGATGGAGGCGGCCCTCCCCCTGACCGGAGATTTCTGGACCTGCCTAGCCCTCCCTGGCCTGCCGCAGGCAGCGGGGCTGGCACTGACGGAACTTCGTCAGGCCCTGGACCGCTTTCGGGATGTCGTTTTCCACAGCGGGCTGGCCACCGGCCTGGCCGGGGTCCTGCCCTATCTCGACATCGATCCGGAGTCGGCCGGGGTCCAAAGGCTGCTGGAGATGGCCGGCAGCTTTGGAAGGGACTTGGCGGCCTTCGCAGGCCATCTGCGGCGATACGCTGAGGCCTCGGTCTACGATGAGCGCGCCGAGGCGGTGGCCCTGATGACCCTGCATCGTGCCAAGGGACTGGAGTTTCCGGTGGTCTTCCTGGCCGGGCTTGAAGAGGGGCTCCTGCCCTGTTCGCTTTGGAACGACGCGGATCTGGAAGAGGAACGGCGGCTCTTCTACGTCGGCCTCACCCGCGCCCAGTCGCGGGTGTTTCTGACCGCTTCCGAAAACCG
>CAYOGU010000352.1:0-3467 GCA_964403345.1 uncultured Syntrophus sp.
TTCAGCCCCTTTCCGTTCGCGAAGAGGGGGCAATCCTCGAAGAAGAGCTTCACGGCATCGACGGGCAGGTCGATCCCCACGGAACCGGCCGCGGAGATGATCCGGCCCCAGTTGGGATCGCCGCCGAAGAAGGCGGTCTTGACGAGGTTCGAATTGGCGACGGCGTAGGCCACCTTCTGCGCGTCCCGGGCCGTCCTGGCCTCTTCCACATTGATTTCGATGAGTTTCGTCGCCCCTTCCCCGTCCCGGACGAGCCCCCTGGCGAGTTCGGCCGTCAGCGACGCCAGGGCCTCCGCGAACGGCCCCGCATGGCGGGAGCCCCTTCCGATCGTGCGGTTGCCGGCCATGCCGTTGGCCAGGATCAGGGCCGTGTCGTTCGTGCTCATGCAGCCGTCCACGGTGACGGCGTTGAAGCTGCCGCCCACCGCCCGGCGGAAGAGGTTCTCCAGGACCTCGCGGTCAACCGCCGCGTCGGTCATGACAAAGGCCAGCATCGTGGCCATGTTCGGCTCGATCATCCCCGCCCCCTTGGCGATCCCGCAGAGGGTGACCTCCTTCGGGCCGATCGCCGCCTTCCTGAGGGCGATCTTGGGAAACCGGTCCGTGGTCATGATCCCGGCCTCGGCCTCGGGGATCCCGTCCGGGCTGAGCCCCTTGACGAGCCGTGCCATCCCGGCCTTGATCTTCCCCAGGGGGATGCGGTGGCCGATGACCCCGGTCGAGGCGACCTGGACCAGCTCGTCGGCGATCCCGAGCTTTCCGGAGACGGCCTTCGAGACGGCCAGGGCGTCGGCATACCCCTGCTCCCCCGTGGCGGCGTTCGCCACGCCGCTGTTGGCGACCACGGCCTGGACCCGCCCGCCGCGGATCCGCTCCATGTCCAGCAGGACCGGCGCCGCCTTGAAGCAGTTGGTCGTGAAGAGGCCCGCCGCCGTCGCCGGCACCTGCGAATAGATCAGGGCCAGATCGTTCCGGCCGTCCGGCTTGATCCCCGCGTGGACCCCGTTGGCGAGAAACCCCGGGACCCGGTATTGTTCAGATTTTTTCATCGCTCTCCTCGAAGTTCCAAACCCGCGGCCCCGAACGCCGGCACCGTGCCATGATAAAAGGCCCTTTGCGGCCGTTCAAAAATGCCCGGATGCCAGACCCCAGCGCCGCAGGCGGGCGTTTTTCAGCGGCCGCCCTCTACTTGGCGCCGCAGCATTTTTTGTACTTCTTCCCGCTCCCGCAGGGGCAGGGATCGTTCCGGCCCACCTTGGCCGAGTCCCTTTTCACCGTCGCCGGGGCCGGCGTGTCCTCTCCCCGGGACATGACATAGTCCTGGCGCCGCTTCTCCTCGATCCTCTGGACCTCCTCCTCCCGGCGGATCTGGACCATGCAAAGCTTCTCGACGGTGTCCTCCTTGACCCGGGCGATCATGTCCATGAACATGTCGTACCCTTCCTTCTGGTACTCCCGGACGGGGTCCTTCTGGCCGTAGCCCCTCAGGCCGATCCCCTCCTTGAGGTGGTCCATGGCCAGGAGGTTTTCCTTCCACTGGGTGTCGATGGACTGGAGCATGATCACCTTCATCAGGTAATCCATGAGGGGCGGGCCGAATTCCTTTTCCTTGTTCTTCAGGTGCCCCTTGACCGCCCCGGAAATCGTCTCCTCCAGGGCCTCCGGGGTCATCTCCCGGCCTTTCCCGGCGAGATTCAGCTTCAGGGTGAAGTGCCGGTAAACCCGCTCGTCGAGCCCCTCGAGGTCCCACTCCTCGGGATGACTCTTGGCATCCACGTACTCCTCCACCAGGGCGGGGACCATCTCGTCGATCATGCCCTCGAGGTCCTCCCAGAGGGCCTCCCCCTTGAGGACCTTCTTGCGCTGCTCGTAGATCACCTGGCGCTGGCGGTTCATGACGTCGTCGTATTCCAGCAGGTGTTTGCGGATGTCGAAGTTCTGGCCCTCCACCCGCTTCTGGGCGTTTTCGATCGCCTTGGAGATGAGCCAGTGCTCGATCGGCTGCCCCTCCTCCATGCCGATCTTGTCCATGACCGAGGAGATCCTCTCGGCCCCGAAGATCCTCAGGAGGTCGTCCTCCAGGGAGAGGTAGAACCGCGACGACCCCTTGTCGCCCTGGCGTCCCGAACGGCCGCGGAGCTGGTTGTCGATCCGCCGGCTCTCGTGGCGCTCGGTCCCGAGGATGTGGAGCCCCCCCAGTTCGGCGACCCCCTCGCCAAGCTTGATGTCCGTCCCGCGGCCGGCCATGTTCGTGGAGATGGTCACCTGGCCGGGCTGGCCGGCCTGGGCCACGATCTCGGCCTCCTTCTCGTGGTTCTTGGCGTTGAGGACGTGGTGCTTGATCCCCGCCCGGCTCAGGTAGCGGCTCAGGAGCTCGGACTTCTCGATGGAGATCGTCCCCACCAGGACCGGCCGCCTGGCCGCATGGAGCTCCCGGATCTCCTCGATGACCGCGGCGAACTTCTCCTGCTCGGTCTTGTAGATCACGTCCGGATAATCGGTCCGGATCATGGGCATGTTGGTCGGGACCACGACGACCTCGAGCTTGTAGATCTTCCCGAATTCCTCGGCCTCGGTGTCGGCCGTCCCGGTCATCCCGGCGAGCTTCGCGTACATCCGGAAGTAGTTCTGGAAGGTGATCGAGGCCATGGTCTGATTTTCCTGCTCGATCTTCACGTGCTCCTTGGCCTCCAGGGCCTGGTGCAGGCCGTCGCTGTACCGCCGTCCCGGCATCACCCGGCCGGTGAACTCGTCGACGATGATGACCTTCCCCTCCTTGACGAGGTAGTCCACGTCCCTCCGGAAGAGGGCGTGAGCCCGCAGGGCCTGGTTGACGTGGTGGAGGATCTCGATGTTCCGCGGCTCGTAGAGGTTCTGCACCTTGAGGATCGACTCCACCCGGGGCACCCCCTCCTCGGTCAGGACGACCGTGCGGCTCTTCTCGTCGACCTTGTAGTCCTTGTCCTTCCTGAGTTGCGGAATGACCTGGTTGACCCGGCTGTACTTGTCCGTCGATTCCTCCGAGGGGCCGGAGATGATCAGCGGCGTGCGGGCCTCGTCGATCAGGATGCTGTCCACCTCGTCCACGATCGCGTAGAAGAAGTCCCTCTGGACATAGTCCTCCAGGGAGAACTTCATGTTGTCGCGCAGATAGTCGAATCCGAACTCGTTGTTCGTCCCGTAGGTGATGTCGGCGCCGTAGGCGGCCCTGCGCTCGTCGTCCTCCATCCCGTGGACGATCACGCCGACGGTCATCCCGAGGAACTGGTAGATGGGACCCATCCAGGCGGCGTCCCGCTTGGCCAGGTAGTCGTTGACCGTCACCAGGTGGGCGCCCTTTCCGGCCAGGGCGTTGAGGTACAGGGGCATGGTCGCGGCCAGGGTCTTCCCCTCGCCGGTCTTCATCTCGGCGATCTTCCCCTCGTGGAGGACCAGCCCCCCGATGACCTGGACGTCGAAGGGCCGCA
>CAYOGU010000353.1:0-3462 GCA_964403345.1 uncultured Syntrophus sp.
ATCCGTTCCGTGACCTGCGCCCGGAACCCCAGGCCGCCTATTTTTCGATCAGCCGATCGGGAATCTTGGCCCCCCTCTCTTTGAAATACTTGATCGCTCCGGGATGAAGCGGCGATGAAGAGTACTTCAGCGTCATGTCCATGAAGTCCGCGCCCTTGACCTCGCCGAAAGCGGCCGCCTGTTCGGTCTTGTCCTCGCAGATCGCCTTGACGATCCTGTAGGCGGTCTCCACGTCTAGATCGAGCCCCGCACCGCAGCCCACGCCGAAGCCCCAGGTCTTGTAAGCCCCGAAGCCCTTCCCGGCGGCCCCGGCGGGCACATCAATGACCAGGAGGTCAGGGAACTCCTTGGCGATCATCGCCTCCTGGGCCGCATCGAGGGAGACGAGGTCGATCGGTGTTAGGGTCGCGATGTCCCGGGAGGAAGCATCAAGCAGGAGGCCCGCCCCGGATTTCACATAACCGACCACCCGGTTGTCCTTGACGGCGTCGACAATATCACCGGTCGAACCGGCCACGTAGGACGGGGTGATCTTCAGGGCCTTGAATACCGCCTGGGTGGTCTGTTCCGTGGACGAACCCTTCATTCCGGCGTTGAACCGCTTCCCGTTGAGATCGGCGAGTTTCGCGATGCGTGCATCCTTGCGGACGACCACATTCTGGGGGGCAACGACGTAGACCCAGAGGATCCTCGTCTTGATCGGGTTCTTCTCATAGGCCGCCCTTGCGTAATAGGCCTCGGACTGGGTGTTGGTCGTTACCATCCCGATGTCGATCTGGTGCCGGGCAAAGCGTCGCAGATTGTCCGCCGTCGCCCCGGTCTCGACGACGGAGGCCTCCACCCCCGGTACGTGTTTGTTGATGACCTGGGCCGCGGCCACGAAGTATCCGTAGTGGCTCGACGAGGCGGAGGTGGCCCCCACCAGCATCTTCTTGGCCCCGAAGGTAGTCCCCGGCAACAGGCCCCACAAGGCCAGGGTGCAGACGACCAAGGATATCCGGATGTAAGACAGTTCTCTCATCGTATCGGCTCCTTTCCCCCTATTGGCTCTTTGGTTGCATAACCATCACCCCATGGCGCCTTTCTCCTTGAGGCGCGCATATTCCTCCTTCGACAGGCCCAGGATTCCCGTCAGGACCTGCTCGTTGTGTTCACCATGGGCCGGCGCCGTGGATCGAATGGTCGGTTTCATGGAGGTGAATTTGATCGGACAGGAGACCACGTTCATCCTCCCCTCGAGGGGGTGGTCCATCTCGGTGATCATTTCCCGGGCCTTGGCGATGTGCGGGTCATTGCAGATCTGATCCACGTTCAGGATCGGCGAGCAGGGGACGCTCGCCTCCATGAGGAGCGAGATGATATCGGCCATGGTCCGCGCCGAGGTCCACTCCGTCACGATTTCCTCCAGGCGGACCACGTTCTGGACCCGGACCTTGTTGGTGGCGAACGCCGGGTCATCGATCAGGTCCTCCCGGCCGATCACACGGCAAAACCGCTTCCAGACCTCCTGTCCGCCGACACCGATCACGACCCAGCCGTCGGCTGCGCGAAAGGAGTCATAGGGGGCGATGAACTCGTAGCGGTTCCCCACCCGCTGGGGAATACGGCCCTCGACGAGATAGATCTGGATCACCGTCTCCATGGCACTGACCATGGAATCCACCAGCGCCACATCGATCCGCTCCCCGACGCCGGTCCGCTCCCGGCCTCTGAGGGCCGCCAGGATGCCGATGCAGGCATTGAGCCCTGCCACGATGTCGGCCATTGCCGTGCCAGTCCGGGTGGGGGGGGAGTCCGGCCAGCCCGAGACGCTCATCAGGCCGCCCATTGCCTGTCCAATAATGTCGTAACCGGGCCGGTCCCGGTAGGGTCCGTACTGCCCGAACCCGGAGATCGAGGCGTAGACGATTCCCGGATTTACGGCTCGGATGGCCTCGTAGCCGAGGCCCAGCCGGTCCATTGCCCCAGGCTTGAAATTCTCCAGAAGGACGTCCGCCTTCTTCAGGAGGCCGATCAGGATTTCCCGGGCCTCCGGCTTTTTGAGATCCAGAACGATGCTCTTCTTGTTCCGGTTGAGGTTCGCAAAATAGGCACTGATCCCCCTGAGGAAGGGAGGATAGTCCCGGGCGTCGTCGCCCTTGCCTGGCCCCTCCACCTTGATCACCTCCGCCCCCATGTCGCCCAGGAGCATGGTGCAGAACGGCCCGGCCAGGACCCGGGTCATGTCGACCACCCTCAGGCCCTTCAGGGCACCTGACTGTATCGGATTGGGACAGGCCATGATGACGAGATCCTCCCTCTTTGCAGTCTCCCCTTGTCCATAACAAAAGTCATGCCAAGAAAATGCAGTGATATTGCTGTGTTTTTCTGAACGGCCCTGGGTCGTTTCCTGCTAGAATTCTATAAATGTAGAAATAAACGCCGGGTCCGGCGCTGTTCTTCCTGAGGGGTTGAGCGGTGCCTGCCATGGAAGAACCTTTGCGCAATGAGCACCGCCCTGGTCCCGGGTTTGCCTGGCACGATTCTTGTTGTGGCTTTAGCATGAAACGGGCAAGGCGGTCACTCTCGTTCTCCGGGGGCCAGCCATCCGCCCTTAGGAAAGAGATGCCCCCGACAGGGGGTGAGGAGGTCCGGATATGACGACGGAATACGATTATTGGAAGATCTTCCCCAGGATGCCCAGGAAGGTCACCATCGGCGACATCACCGTGCGGGACGGTTTTCAGCATGAGGAGAAATTCATCTCCACCGAGGCCAAGATCTACTATGCCCAGGAGATGATCCTGGCTGGGGCCAGGGAGATCGAGATCACGAACCTGGGCAACCCGAAACTCATCCCCCAGTTCCGGGATGCCGCGGAGGTCCTGACGGCCCTGAGGAGCGACGCCTTCAAGGAGCGTTGCCAGAGGGCGGGAATCCGCTACGGCGACATCGTCATGACAGCGGTGACGATCCGGGAGAGGGCCGTCGACGAGGCCATCGCCCTCAGGCAGAGGGGAATCGGGCCGGATCGGATCCTGATGATGGTCTCCACGGATCCAGAGCATCACTACGCCAACTCCGGGACGACCCTGTCCCAGTACTGGAAGGAGGCGGAGCGCTGCATCCGGAAGGCGGCCGACGCGGGCATCAAGATGTGCGGCACCGTGAGCACCATATGGGGGAGCCCCATCACCGGAGCCACGCGGCTCGAAGACGCCGTGGAGTTCGCCAAGCGTTTCCTGGCCATCGGCGCCCACGACATCGAGCACGCCGACCACGACGGTTCCGCCTCGCCGGACCAGGTCTACCGCTACTTCTCCATGGTCCTGGACGCCCTACCCTGCCCCGAAGCCCATCTGTGCCACCTCCACGATACGAAACGGATCGCCCCCGCATCGGTCCTGGCAGCCCTGCAGGCTGGCATCTGCCGTTTCGAGGGGACCCTCGGCGGCCTCGGAGGGCAGCCGGCCAATTTCCTCG
>CAYOGU010000354.1:0-3392 GCA_964403345.1 uncultured Syntrophus sp.
TCTTGAACGTTTTGCGTACCGATTATCTGTTGTCATAACTAGCTTTTTAGCACTTCCAACGTGCCTCAGCTAGTCTAGACCCTAATTTATGCGAGGGGAGAGAAGATGAAAACGACCGTGGACGCCAGGGGGCTCGCCTGCCCGGAGCCCGTGCTGAGGGCCAAAAAGGCGATTGCTGCCAACGATGAGGTCACCGTGATCGTGGACAACGAGACCGCTGTAGAAAACATCCGCCGCCTGGCCGCCAAATCGGGTTGCCGCTTTTCGGTGACGGAAAAAGAGGGGAGTGTCCGGGAGATCGCTCTGGGCAGGACCGGGGACGGGGGCCAGGCCCCGGACCGGGCCGGCGGGGCCGAGGAGGAGATCGTCTGCGCCCCCGCGCCCGGGAAAGGGGCGGGTCCGCTTGTCGTGGTCCTCTCTGACAACCGCATGGGGCGGGGGGACGATACCCTGGGGGACGTCCTGATCCGCGCCTTCGTCCATACCCTTGGCCAGCTTAAGCCGCAGCCTGCGACGATCGTCTGCTACAACGCCGGGGTCAAACTCGCCGCGAAGGATTCGGCGGTCCTGGAGGACCTTCAGCATTTGTCGGCGGCCGGCGTGGTCATCCTGGTCTGCGGGACCTGCGTGAACTATTTTGGCCTCGGGGACCGGATCGCGACGGGCCGCATCTCCAACATGTACGACATCCTTGAGACGATGGCGGCTGCCGGCCGGCTGGTGCGACCCTGATGGAGGCGACGAAGTACACCGTTTTCCTGTTCCCCTCCGTCAGCCACGCCCTGAAGGCGGAGAAGGTCCTCAAGGAGCGGGGCATCGCCCACAAGCTGATCCCGGTCCCCCGCCAGATCAGCTCGGACTGCGGGGTCTGCCTGCGCGTGGAGATGGGGCTCTGGGATGCTGCGGCTGCGGCGCTCAAGGGAAGGGTGGTCTGGGAGAAAACGGCCCTTCTGGACGGGTGATGCGAAGGGGAAAAATCCATTGACTCGCCGGTGAATTTCCGTTAGGAACCCTCTCCATCAAGCATCGAAAGGGTCCGGCCCATGTCGAAGGAAAGCGCCCTCACGCACGAAGAGTTCCTGATGCTCCTGAATTTTTCCACCCGGCTTCTGGCCCTGGATCTCAACCAGGAGGCGGTCTGTGAACGGGCCCTTGAGGCCCTCTCCGACTTCAGCGGCTGCGGCATGGCGGCCCTCCTGACCCTCTCGCCCGAGACGGGGATGCTGGCGGTCCGGGGGACCTTCTCGGAAGGCCGGTACCGAAATCCCGGCGGTTCGATCGCCTACTGTGGCACTCCCCTGGAGGGCGTCATCCGGGAGAAGCAGTATGGGATCTATCCTGCGGCGCCGGCAGAAGGGATCCCCCTGCCCATCAGCGGGAAAGGTAAGGGGACCTGTCTATGCATCCCGATGGCCGCTGCTGAGACGACCGTCATGGGAGTCGTCACGCTCGAATGGCCTGCTGGGGATCCCCCGGGGATCGGCGATATCCAGACGCTCATTATCCTGACCACCGCCGTCGCCATTTCCCTGGAGAACGCATCTCTCTTCCAACTGGCCACCCGGGACGGCCTGACCGGTATCTATGTGCGGACCGTCTTCGACATCCGGCTCAAGGAGGAACTGGCCCGCCTGGACCGCTACGGGGGGAGTTTTGCCGTGCTGATTATGGATGTCGACCACTTCAAGGAGGTCAACGACCGATTGGGACACCGGCGGGGGGACGAGGTTCTCCGCGAACTGGCCGGCACAGTCTGCAAGGGCGTCCGCAGCGGTGTCGACATCGTCTGCCGTTACGGCGGCGACGAGTTCATCGTCCTGATGACTGCCGCCGATCTGAAGGAGGCATCGAGGATCGCCGAACGGGTTCGGAACCTCTGTGCGGGCCGGGATCTGCTCCGGGGGGAGGGCGTCGAACCCCTCACGATGAGCATGGGCCTGGTGTCTGTTGCGGCGGGATCGGCCGTTACGGCGGAGGAGGTGGTCGAAAGGGCCGACCGGATGCTCTACCAGGCAAAATCCGGCGGTCGGAACCGGATCTGCTGCTGGTCCTGATCGGCCCCTGGTTCCGGCCATCGAGCAGCTGGATAGATCCCTTCGTTGCCCCGAAGACATGTGGCACCAGGGGAACCATCCGATCCCCTCAGGGATTCAGCATCTTCTCCACGACTGAGGCGATCTTTCGGCAGTGCCGGGTCGTTTCTTCCTGGGAGGGCCCTTCCACCATGATCCTGCAGAGGTTCTGAGTCCCCGAATAGCGCACCAGGACGCGTCCCTGATCCCCCATCTTCGTTTCCACCTCGCGGATGGCGGCCATAATCTCGGGGACCGTTTCGATCTCGGGCCTTGTGGCGACGGCCACGTTGATCAGGACCTGGGGAAAGACCTTCATGATCTTGGCGAGTTCGGATAGGGGCTTTCCCTCCTTCTTCATCGCTGCGGCGACCTGGAGTGCCGTGATGATCCCATCCCCGGTCGTGTGGTGGTTGAGGAAGATCAAGTGGCCGGAATCCTCCCCACCGATCACGGCCCCCCTGGCCTGCATCTCCTCGAGGACGTAGCGGTCCCCCACCTTGGCCATGACCGAGTCGATCCCGAGGGTCTGGAAGGTGATGCTCAGGCCGATGTTGCTCATCACCGTCCGGACGACCAGGTTGTTGGTCAGGCTGCCTTCTTTCTTCAGGACGTTGGCGCAGACGGCCAGGATCTGGTCGCCGGTGAGGACGGTCCCCGTCTCGTCCACGGCGATCAGCCGGTCCCCGTCGCCGTCGAAGGCGAACCCCACATCGGCCCGGGCCTTGAGGACTTCTTCGGCGAGGGCCTCGGGGTGCTGAGAGCCGCAGCCGAGGTTGATGTTCTTGCCGTTCGGTTCGTCGAAGAGGGTGGAGACGTCGGCGCCCAGTTCCAGGAAGGTCTCCGGGGCGACCCGATAGGTGGCGCCGTGAGAACAGTCCAGGACGATCCGCGTCCCCTCAAGGGTGTGTTCCTTGGGAAAGGCGTGCTTCAGGAAGACGATATAGCGGCCCCGGGCGTCGTCCATCCGGTAGGCCTTTCCCAGTTCGGTCGGGGAGGGCATCAGCTTCTGGAGATGGTTCGCCAGCACAGCCTCCTCGATGGCCGACTCCTTCTCGTCGGGGAGCTTGAAGCCCTCGCTGCCGAAGATCTTGATCCCGTTGTCCTCGAAGGGGTTGTGGGACGCGGAGATGACAATGCCCGCGTCGGCCCGGGTGCTGGCCGTGAGAAAGGCGATTCCCGGCGTGGGGATGACTCCTACCAGGATGGCATTCACACCCATCGAGCAAATCCCGGAGACGAGGGCGTTCTCGAGCATGTAGCCGGACAGGCGCGTGTCCTTGCCGATCACGATCTTGGCGGCGTGGCCCTTCCTTTTGA
>CAYOGU010000355.1:0-3386 GCA_964403345.1 uncultured Syntrophus sp.
GTCCATCTGGCGGCTCTACCGGGAAGCCTGGCAGAAAAGAGATAAGGTCTAGAAAATCTTTCCCTGAATTTTCAATTTGTTACGCACATCCAACCGGCCCCCCGGCTTGACACCGCGCCTTGCAGTTCCTATAATGCCTCATAACGTATTTCAGCCTTCCGGGGGCAGCTCCCGAAGGGACTGGCGTTCGACGGATTTTGTTCGAGGCGACATGGCGGTTCATCCAGAAGGCGGTGTGCAATACCAATTCCTCAAGACCCCGACCGAAGAGCAGACGCAACAGATCATCTCCCTCTATCGAGAGCAAGGATGGTGGCAGGCTCAGGACGAGCATCGGGAGCAGCTCCTGTCCCGATTGATTTCCGGGAGCCATTGCTTTGTCGTTGCGACCGACGGGACGGGCATCCTGGGAATCGGCAGGGCCATCAGCGACCGGGTCAGCGACGCCTATATCCAGGACATCACGGTACGCAAGGATCGCCGCCGCAGGGGAGTGGGCGGGGCCATCCTCCGGAAGATCCTGGATCGGCTTCATGAAGACGGGATCCCCTGGGTGGGGCTGATCTCCGAGCCGGGTTCCGCCAACCTCTATCTTAAGGCCGGTTTCCACGAGATGGCGGGATCCGTGCCGATGCTGATGATCAAGGAGCTATGAGCCCGTTCAAACCCGTTGCGGTTTCCGATTACCCGATCCTGAAGCGCTATTTTTCGGAACACCCCTACAGCCTGAGCATCTATACGCCCGCCTCCATCATCGCCTGGAGCAACGATGTCTTCGAGGCGCATTACCTCATCGAGGACGACATCCTGTTCATCGGCAGCGAGGCCTCGGAGCATGCCGAGGACCGTCATCTCATCCTCCCGTTATCACGGGACAAATCCTTTTCAATCCAGGACCTCTACCGGTACGCCGGGAAGTATGGTTTCGACCGGTACTGGTATGTCCCCGGGGACTATCTGGAGCAATGCGACCGGGCTTTTCTCGATTCGCACTTCGAGGTCGAGGAGCAGCCCGAATTCGACGATTACGTCTATCGCGCGGACGATCTGATCGGCCTGCGGGGGAACAAATATTCGAAGAAGCGAAACCTGATCCACCAGTTCACCCGGGGATACCTGATGGACGGCCGCGTCCAGGTGGAGGCGATACAAAAAAGCAATGTCGGGGAATGCCTTCAGTTCCTTGAGATCTGGTGCGAACAGCATGCCTGCGACATCGAGCAGCAAACCAGCCTGGCCTGCGAAAAAAAGGCCGTTGTCACGACGCTGGAAAACATCGGGCCGCTGGAGTCCTGGGGGCTGCTCGTCCGCATCGACGGCGTCGTCTCCGCTTTCGGAATCGGCTCCCGGCTGAACGGCACCACGGCCATCCTGAACTTCGAAAAGGCCGATGCGAACATCAAGGGGCTCTACCAGTATCTCGACAACCAGTGCGCGAAAACGCTCTTCAACGGATTTGCGTACATCAACAAGGAAAGCGACATGAACCTGCCCAACCTGGCAGAGTCCAAGCAGTCCTATCACCCTCTCCTGCGCGTGAAATCCTTCTCGCTGATCTTGCGCGGGTAGGCGCTAGACACGCTCGATCATGGTCTCCGAAATCAGCTCCCCGCTGCTGACAATCCGGGCATTGACGCAGTCGATCCTGTTGCAGATCCCGATGCAGTCCTTGAAGCTCGCGTCGCGGTTGAGGAAAACCGCCAGCAGTTCCCCTCCGCAACTGCAGTTCGCGTATACGGGGAAATCGGCGTTGCAGACCGGGCAGAACAGCTTTGCCAAGGCCCCGTGCGGAAGGTCGATGTCGATCGCCACCCGGGTCTTGTCCCCGTAAATCGGGCTCAGGGCAACCAATCCCCTCCGGTTCTCCACACCGATGCCGATCAGGATTCCAGGGCGGCCGTTGAAGGACGTCCGATCGCTGATCAGACTGTGGCCGTTCGGGCAATGGAGCTGATTGACGACCAGGACCTTGTCCATGGCGGCGACTTTGTTGACCGGGTTCGGAATGATCATCATCCCTTTATGATCGAATCGTTCCATAGCGCACTCCTTTTCCCCTGTGGGCGATACTCCCCGGCAACCTGCCGGGTATCCCACGTTGAATCCGTCCCACCGCCCGTACGGGGCGGGCCGTTTTCCTGCGGGATGCCGCGATGACGGGTCGGGAGCAGCGGAAGGGGAGGGGGGAATCGTTCCAGACAGAGGGGAGATAACGAGGCGGAGGTTACGAACCGTCGTCGCTACGAATTGTTCTGGACGGCGACGTCTTTCATTTTCAACTGGATGTCCGCGGTGCCGTTCCACAGATTCAACTGCGGGGTAAAGACGATGTCCAGGGTCGCCGCCGAAAGCTCCCGGATGAACCGGCCGTTGCTGAACCATATCGAATTGCGGGACACGCCATTCGAGCAAACGCGCATCTTGAGATGGTTGTTGCCGACAATGGAGGGAGAGGTCACATTCACGTTCCGGACGCAGAGAACGGGTTCGGGATTCCTGCTGCCGAAGGGGGCAAGCTGATCGAACTGCGCGATGAGGTCGTGATTGATGTCCGTCAGGCTGCACTGGGCGTCGATTTTCGTACAAACCGTGAAATCGTTCTCCTGGCTGTATTCAAGCATGACGCTCTCCAGGAGGGCGGTAAACCGCTCGATATCCTCCTCGCGGATGGAGATGCCGGCCGCGTAGCGGTGTCCGCCGTAGGAAAGGAGCAGGGATTCGCACCGCTTGAGCCCCTGATAGATGTTGAAGTCCGCGATGCTTCGCCCGGAGCCCTTTCCGATCCCGTCCTTCAGGCTGATCAGGATGGCGGGCATTCCGTAGCGATCGACGATCCTGGAGGCCACGATGCCGATGACTCCGGGGTGCCAGTTGGGCGATGCAAAAACCAGGGGACCGATCTTCCCTGAATCGTCGGGGTCTCCGACCTGTTCGACGAGCTCGCTGAAAATCGCCTTCTCCATCGCCTGCCGTTTGCGGTTGAAGCCGTCCAGCCTCTTCGCCAGTTCTTCGGCTTCATCCGGGTTGTCCGAAAGAAGCAGTTCGACGGCTTCCCTGGCGGATGCGATTCGCCCGGCGGCGTTGATCCTCGGGATGAGGCAAAAGGAGGCTTTGCAGGAATCGATCGCCTGATTTTCGATGCCGGCCACCTTCTTCAGGGCGGTGATTCCGGTTCGCCGGTCCTCGGTCATCAGCTCCAGCCCGATCCTGGCCAGAATGCGGTTCTCGTCCACCAGGGGGGCGATGTCGCCAATGGTTCCCAGGGCAACCAGGTCCAGATATTCCCTGAGGTTGGGGTAACGGCCGTCTTTCCAGAAGCCTTCGCGCCGCAGCTCGCCGCGCAGCGCGATCAGGAAATTGAACACGATGCCCACGGCGGCGAGCGG
>CAYOGU010000356.1:0-3378 GCA_964403345.1 uncultured Syntrophus sp.
CCCGCGTCCGCTCCAGCGTCTCTTCGCGCAGGGCGTCGAACTTCTCCCGTTCCTTCTCCCGCTCCGTGATGTCGCGGAGGATGGCCACCAGCAGGGCCTGCTTCTCGACCCGGACGATCGTCTGCTCGACGGTGATGTCCTCCTTCAGGCGGCTGACCTTGCCGATGACGGGCAGCCCCGTGTCGCGGACCCGGACGAAGTCGTCCAGGGCGGCGAAAAGATCGGTGAGGGGTTTGCCGGCCATCTCCGAGAGTTTGCAGCCGAAAAGCCTCTCCATCGAGGGAGACATGTCCTGGATCGCCAGGGAATCGTCGACGATGAGGATCGAGTCCGGGGCGACGTCCATGACGACCTGGCGGAGCGACTCGGACCGGCGGCGCATGTAGGGGATGCACATGGTGACCTCCGCCATCCCCCGCAGGGTGGCCACGGCCTTCTCCCGGCAGGAGGAATAGCCGCAGGCGCCGCAGTTGAGCTCGTCGTCGGGGGTGTACTTGTTTACCCGGTGGAGGACCTCCCGGAGCTGCTCCTCGCTGAATTCCGGGACCGGCACCTTGCGGTCCTGCAGGGTCCTCTCCAGTTCCGGCCACTCGCTGCGGGGGATCTGGAGGGCCGGCTGCCGCCTGGAGTGGAATTCCAGAATCCTCTGTCGCGCCAGGGAGACGCCGCCGATGTTGTCGACCAAGCGGGGGCCGTTCACGCACCCCCCTTTGCAGGCCAGAAGCTCCGCGAGGTCCGTCTGCAGCGCCCCGGTCCGGATGTCGTAAAGCGCTTCCTCGCAGGCATCCAAGCCCGAAGCGACGACCATTCCCTTGCCGAGGATGTCGGTGCTCATTCGGGCCGTGCCGACCAGCCCTCCCTCGATCGGGAAGAGTCTGGCCTTCTCCGGGGGCTGCGTCGGCGTCGTCTCGCTGGGGGCGGCCCACTCGATCCCCTTCTCTTGGAGCCATTCCTGGAGGCCGGGGAACGTCATGACCGCGTGGACGGCGCCCCGAAGGGGGCCCTCAAGGATCTCCTGCTTCTTGGCGATGCAGGGACCGATGAAGACGATGAAGGCCTCGGGGCCGTATTTCTTCAACAAGAGGCGTCCGTGGGCGATCATGGGGGAGACGATGGGGGCCAGATGGCCAATCAGGTCGGGATAGTACTGCTCGATCAGATTGACGACGACCGGGCAGGCGGAGGTGATCAGGGGCCTGCACCCGGGATTCTTCTCGAGGTGCTCCCGGTGGGCCAGGGCCACGATTTCGGCCCCGACGGCGGTCTCCTCGGCGGCATAAAAGCCGAGCGCCTTGAGGGCCGTCTCCATCTGGGAGAAGTCCTGGATATCGAAGGAGGCCGGGGCGGACGGGGCCACGGAGGCGACAACGCGTTTCCCCTCGGCGATGGCCTTCATGACGTCCTGCTTCGCGCTCCGGACTTCCTTGGCCTTCTGCGGGCAGACCCGGACGCAGGTCCCGCAGACGATACAGAGCTCCGGTACGATCTGGGCCTGCCCGTCCTTCACCCGGATCGCCTTGACGTTGCAGTTGCGGACGCAGCGGTAGCAGTCGTGGCAGAGGGCGGGGTTGGTGACGATGATCGGATCCTTCATTGGTCGGCCTCCACAGATCCCATGATCTCCCGATAGAAAAAGTCCTCGGCCTGGTCGGGGCGGATTCCGCTGAACTGGCGTTCGCCCACGCGCACGGAGACCCCCTTCGAACAGGCATCCATGCAGAAGGCCCCCACGATGTCCACCCGCCCTTCCAGATTCTCCTTCTCGATGAGACGCTGGATCGTTGTGGCCAGATCGTCCGAGCCGCGCAGGTTGCAGGAACTGCCGACGCAGATGGTGACCTTCAGCATGGCGACGATCCCTTCGGCCCCTCGGCGGGGGCGATCAGCCGCACCAGGTGCGCATCGATGAATGCGGCGGCGTCGGTGGTGTCCACGTGTCCGATGACCGTCTGGCCCACAACCACGTTGGGCCCGTCCACGCACTGGCCGGTGCAGAACCGTGCTTTGACCCGGAACCGCTCGGAGAGGCCCCGCCGGCGAAGCTCGGCCGCGAGGCCCTCCAGGAGCCGCCAGGAACCCCGGACGTAGCAGTGAGTTCCGATGCAGACGGCCACGTCGATCACCGGCTGTTCCCTGAGGAGGGCCTCCTCCCCGGGCGCCTCGATGCGCATCGAGCGGCGGCGGTAGGTCGTATGGAGGGCGCGGTGGGAGGTCTCGCTGTCCGGCTCGCCAAGCCAGTTTTCGTAGATCGCCTGGACGGCCGGGTTGTCCTGGCTGGTGCGGATCGGCGCTTCCTGGTCCAGGCGGTAGAGGACCTCCAGGCGTTGCCCGGTCTCGCCGGCGAACTGCGGGGTCGGATTCCCGGATCCGTTGATGCAGCCCCCCGGGCAGGCCATCACCTCGATCAGGTCGTAGGGGGCGTCCCCGGCACGGATCCGGTCGATCAGGAGTTGGGCGTTCTGCAGGCCGCTGACTACGGCCAGACGGACCTCGGCGTCCCCCAATGTGACCTTCGTCTCCTTGACTCCCTGGAGCCCCCGGACCCCCTCGTAGCTGAAGCTTTCCATGCGGCGGCCCGTGACCCGCTCCGCCGCCAGCCGCAGGGCCGCTTCAGCCACGCCGCCGCTCGCCCCGAAGATGATCCCGGCGCCGCTCACCTTGCCGAAGAAGGCGTCCACCGGGACGGGTCGGATGGTCCTGGGATCGATGTGCCGCTCCGCAAACATCTGGATGAGGTCGTTGGTGGTCATGACCGTGTCCACGTCGGGGATGCCCTCGGGGGAAAACTCCGGCCGTCCCGCTTCGTACTTTTTGGCATTGCAGGGCATGACGGAGACGAAATGGAGCGTTTCCGGCCTGGCCTTGAGCTGCCGGGCGAAGTACTGCTTCATCACCGCCCCGAACATCTGCTGCGGCGATCGGCATGAGGAGAGATGGGGCAGGATGTCCGGGGCCATCTTCTCGCAATAGTTGACCCAGGCCGGGCAGCAGGAGGTGATCTGGGGCAGGACGCCCCCCTCGGCCAGGCGGGAGAGGAACTCGGTGCCCTCCTCCATGATCGTGAGGTCCGCTGCCCAGCAGGTGTCGAAGACGAAGGCGAAGCGGAGCTCCTTGAGGGCTGCGCTCAGGACCGGCATGACCTGGGCGGCGTCGATGCCGTAGTGGGCGCCGAAGGCGGCCCGGACTGCGGGGGCGATCTGGGCGACGACCCGCGTCTCCGGATCGTTCAACGCCCGATAGACCTTCGGCAGGATCGGCTTGAGCGTCAGGGCGCCGGTGGGACAACTGGCGGCGCAGTGGCCGCAGGCCACGCAGGTCGTCAGGTCCAGGGGGCGGTGGTCGTTCGGTCCGATAGTGAGGAGGTTGTTGGTTTCATAG
>CAYOGU010000357.1:0-3369 GCA_964403345.1 uncultured Syntrophus sp.
GCGTACCGGAGCATCGTCCGGGGCATGTTCCGGTACTGGTCTCTGAGGAATCCCTCTTCGGCGGACCGGTCCCTTTTGCCGATCTCCCGGAGCATCCAGCCTACCGCCTTGTGGATCAGGTCCTCCCGGTCCGCGAGGAGCCGCTCTGCGATCCCCATCGTCTCGGCGAATTCACCGCGTTTGATGTAGTGGAAGGTGGCCATTACGGCGATCCTCCGGTCCCAGAGGAGGTCGGAGACGGCCAGGGCGTAGAGGGGGGCCCGGCTCCGGTCCCTCAGGTGGAGGCCCACGATGTGCTCGGCCGAGGCGTCGACCAGATCCCAGTTGTTGATGAACTGGATGTTCCGGAGGTAAAGGCCGTAGATCCGCTCTCGGAGGGCGTCATCCCCTTTGGCGTAGGCGCCGATCAGGATATGGAGGGCCAGGAGCCGCGCCTCGTGGATGGAGTCCCGGAGGAGCCGGGCGACCTCCGGGAAGGGCAGGACCCGGTACTCCCGGGCCAGTCTCCGGATCTCGGGGACGCAGAGACCCACGAATCGATCCCCCTCGCCGTATTCTCCGGGACCGGTCTTGAAGAACCGCCGGAAGACTGCGGCCCTCTCCGGGTCACCCATCGCCTCCAACCTGCCGCGTATCGTTTCCGCCTTCAAAAGGAGATCTCCAAATGGCACCAATGACCGGGGTTTCAACGGACAACCTCGATGATTTCCCGAACGGCCTTCCCGTCGAACCTTGCGAAGTTGCCGACGGTATCGCCATGGAACCGTCGGTATTTCACTGCGATCGTCTCGAAGTCCTTCGCTGCGATCCCGATTTCGCCGAACCGGGTCGGTAGGCCGATCGACCGGCAGAAGCCTTCAAGGCGGGCGATCCCCTCCCGGACGGTGGCCTCGGGGTCGTGAAATCGCTCTTCGACGTTCCATGCCCTGACGGCGAACCGGACGAAGCTCTGCAGATCGTGCCGGCAGACATATTTCATCCATGCCGGGAAGACGATCGCCAAGCCGCCCCCATGGACCACGTCGCTGAGGGCGCTCAACTCGTTTTCGATCATGTGGGAAGCGAAGCGGTGGTACTCATACTTTTTTCTTGTTCGCTTGACCAACATCCTGTTTGACTTGTCCCATGCGTATGCCACCTCTATGTCTACCGCTTGGTCTTCTGCTTCAGAAGATCGATCAGGCGGTCGGGGTGGTTGGTGATGATCCCGTCGACGCCTAGGGCGAGCACCTTCTCCATTTCCTCCTGCGTATTCGCGGTCCAGGCGTGGACCTGGATGCGGGCCTCATGGGCGCGGCGGACGTTTTCGGCATTCAGGTTCTTGAAGAGGGAATTGATCGTCGGGTAGGCCTTGCCGTTGCCCGCCTCCTCGGGGGTGGTCCAGGGCATTTGGGTGATGAGGCCGATTGGGATGCGGGCATCGAGTTCCCGGATCCGGTCGATGGCCGCGGGGTCGAAGGAGGAGAAGAGGACCTGGCCTGTCATTCCGGCTTTCTCGACGACGGCCAAGCTCTTCTCGGCCAGCTCCGCCATCGTGTAGGGGAAGGCCTCCTTCCCCTTCTTGAGCTCGATGTTGACCAGGATCCGGCCCCGTGCCACCTCCAGGACCTCGGCCAGGGTCGGGATCCGCTCCCCGGCGAAGCGGGGAGCGAACCAGCTGCCGGCGTCCAGGGTCTTGAGCTCGGCAAGGGACTTCCCGGCCACATCCCCTTTCCCATCGGTGGTCCGCCCCAGGACATCGTCGTGGATCACCACGACTTCTTGGTCCCGGGTGAGGTGGACGTCGAGCTCGATCATGTCGGCGCCCGCCTCGATCGCCGCCTGGAAGGCGGCCAGTGTGTTCTCCGGAGCCGCGCCGGAGAAGCCCCGGTGGGCCGTGACGAAGACGGCATGTTTTCCCCGCCAAGCGTCCTGCGCCGCAGCGTCCTTTTTCTCTCCAGCATCAGCCATGGTCCCTCCCCAAAGGCCGCCCAAAAGAATGATCGTCCAGGCGGACAGTCGAACGATATTGAAAGGTCCTTTCATATTGCTCCGCGCCTACTTCTCCGGCTCGATCAGGCCGTGGACGAACCAGCGCTGCAGGAGGATCACCACCAGGACCGGAGGCAGGAGCGCCATCATCGCCGCCGCCATGACAAGGTTCCACTCCGGCGGCTGCGTCCCTGTGGGGACCGTGGCCGCGATCCCCGTGACGACGACCCGCATCTCCTCCGAGTTGGTGACCATCAGGGGCCAGAGGTACTGGTTCCAGCCATAGATGAACATGACCACGAACAGGGCCGCGATGTTCGCCCCGGAGTTCGGCAGGAGGATCGACCAGAGGAAGCGCAGCGGTCCCGCGCCGTCGATCTTGGCCGCGTCCACCATCTGGTCCGGGATCGTGAGGTAGAACTGGCGGAACAGGAAGGTGGCCGTGGCTGAGGCGATGAGCGGGATCGTGAGCCCCGCGTAGGTGTCCACCCAGCCCAGAGTGCTTACCACCTGGTAGGTGGAGATGATCCGGACCGGGACCGGGAGCATCAGGGTGATGAAGATGAGCCAGAAGGCGACCTGCCGCCCCCGGAAGTTGAAGAAGACGATGGCGAAGGCCGAAAGGATCGAGATCGCGATCTTCCCGATGCTCACGGCCAGGGCCACGATCGTGCTGTTCATCAGGAGTTGTCCCATGTGGAGGCGGTTCCAGATCCGGGCATAGTTCTCCCACAGGTGCGTTGAGGGGATCAGGCTCTGGGGGACCTGCGTCACCTCGGCCATGCTCTGGGTGGAGATCACAAAGCCGTAGTAGAGGGGAAAGCCGATCAGAAGGACCGAGACGATCAGGATGCCGTGGATCCAGAGAACCCCCCGTATGCGGGACGGCCGCCCACGCCTTTCGATCGGTGCCTGGACCGCCATCAGTAGGTCACCTTCCTTTCGGTGTACTTGAACTGCAGGACCGTGAGCACGATCACCAGGGCCATCAGGATCACCGACTGGGCGGCGCTGTAGCCCATCCGCAGGTGGACGAAGCCGTCCACGTAGGTCTTGTAGACCATGATGGTTGTCGTGTCCCCGGGGCCCCCCTGGGTCACCGCGTGGATGATCCCGAAGGTCTCGAAGAAGGAGAAGACCATGTTCATGATGAACAGGAAGAAGGTGACCGGCGACAGGAGCGGGAAGGTGATGAAGCGGAAGAGGCGAAAGCCGCTCGCCCCGTCGACCCGGGCGGCGTCCTTGACCGATTCTGGGATCGTCTGGAGCCCCGCGAGGAAAAAGGCGATGTTGTAGCCCAGATGGGCCCAGGCGGCGGCGCAGATCACCAGGAGCATGGCGATCCACCCCTTGAGGAGCCAGTTGAACTCGTAGGTCGTCACCATCGAGAGCAGGTAG
>CAYOGU010000358.1:0-3367 GCA_964403345.1 uncultured Syntrophus sp.
GTCGAATCCCCTCTCGGCGACGAGGTAGAGGGGCAGCATGCTGTAGATGCCGATGCTGGCGCTGATGGCCAGGCAGAAGAGGATCGCCATGATCCAGAAGGAGGGCCGGCCGGTCAGCAGCCGGATGTTGCCGAGCGTCGGCGCCTCTCCGGTGAAATCGCCGGCTGCACCGAACCTGAGGAAGAGGAACCCCAGGATCAGCGAGGCGCCGCCGATCAGGACGATGATCGCCTGCCAGGGGCAGAGGATGAGGAGGGCCTCGACGATCAGCGGGGCGCCCAGATAGCCCAGAGAGGGGGCCAGTTCGTGGATGGCGATGGCCTTTCCCCAGTGGGCGGAGGGAATCGAGGCGGTGATCGTGGACATCCCCGATGGGAGGTAGATCCCGGTGGCCACACCGACGAAGAACAGCCCCATCCAGATCGTCCAGAGCGTGTGGCTGAAGGCGATCAGAAGGAAGGCCATGCTGCAGGTGATGGCGGTCAGCGCGATCGTTCGGCGGTGGGTGATCCATGACGAGACAAATCCCGATCCGAGCAGGCCGGCCGAATAACCGAAGGCGATGACCATGAAAAGGCCCCCTGCCCCGGTGTGGCCAAGTCCGAGGTCCTTTTCGATTTCCGGCATGAGTGGGGCCAGGACGATCCGCGAGAGGAAATTGACCAGGAAGATGCCGGTCAGAAGCCCCAAGACAACCATCTGGGACTTGCGTGATTGGAGGAATTCGGTCATCCCCGGCCCCCTGTCCCGCGCCTCTTCAGGCAGGCCTCGATCAGCAGCGGAAGAAAAAGGGTCAGTTCTTCCACGGCGGCGACGTCGGCCACCTGGAAGATGGCCGCCTGCGGGTCCTGATTGATCGCGACGATGCACTGCGATCCCCTCATCCCGGCCAGGTGCTGGGGGGCGCCCGAGATCCCGCAGGCGATGTAGAGGCGCGGTGAGACGCGTCTCCCGGTCTGGCCGACCTGGAGACTGCGGGGGAGCCATCCGGCGTCGCAAACCGCCCGGGAAGCCCCGAGGGCCGAACGGGAAAAGCAGGCCCCGAGACGGCCGAGGAGAGCCAGATTTTCTTCGCCGCCGATCCCCCTGCCGGCGGCCACGATTACTTCCGCAGCGGTCAGATCGGCTGATTGATCCGGAACGGGGATTGTCCCGAGCGTCCTGGTCTTTAGGGCGAGGGGCGGGATTCCGAGGATCTCGACGGTCTTTTGCTTTGCCCCTTTTTCTTCGGTGAAGGGAGAAGGGGCCTCCCTCCCTGGGGGAATGGGTGCCCCGTTCCTTCCGTTCTTGCCGGCCCCGGAGGGGGGGACCTCACGGGCGAAGGATCCGGGGAGGACTGTGACCACGGCCATCCCCCCTTCCGGGGCAATCTCCATCGACAATTTTCCCTTCAAGGTGGAGCGGATGAAGGTGACGGCAGCCCCTGTCCGGCGGAAGGATTCGACGGCGGTGATGCAGGCCGTCCCAAGGCGGACGGCGAGTCCAGGCGCGAAATCGGCGCCGTCGGCGCTATGGGCGACGCAGATGAAACGGGGTTTCAGCGCCGCGATCGGAGGCGCCAGGGCCGTCTTCCATGCCTCGGCGTTGTAACAGGCCAGGCTTTCCCCTTCGATGCCGGTCACGACAACACCGGGCAACCGGGCCAGTTCATGGGCATGGACGCCGATCCCCATCCCGGGGACGAAGACCCGGACCGGTACGGTCGGGTCCTCCCTGAGGGCCTGCGCAAAGGCGATGACCTCTTCCGTGAAGAATCCCGGTTTCCCTTTGGCCTCCGCGATGACCGCAATGGCTTCCCCCATGGTCTGCTGTTCCTCTCCCTGTCTCCGTTTTGGCAGTTGCGTCCATCCTCCGCATGGGACCCCATGACGGTCTCCCGAGGAATCCCAGAAAGCCGCTACAGCAGGGCCTTCTCCAGAAAATAATCCGCCAGATACTCCGCCTTCTCCCGGGATGTTCCCGCCAGGAAAAGGGTCTTTCCTGAAGTCTCGCGACGGGTGATCCGGACGATACGTTCCCGTCGGGGCGGTACCGGCAGCCTCCCTGCATGGATAATCTCGATGGGCTGCGTTCGGGACCGCAGGACATGGGAGAGGGCCGGATAGCGGGGGCGGTTGATCCCCGACTGGACGGTAAGGAGGGCCGGGAGGGGAAGTTCCAGGGCCTCCCTGAGCCCCCCTTCCAGTTCCCTTTCCACACGCGCGATTTCTCCAGCCGGGGCGATCTTCTGGGCCATGACCGCAGTGGCGCAGGGAAGGCCCAGGTATTCGGCCAGCATGGGGCCCGTCTGCCCCTGCATATCGTCCTCCGCCATGACCCCGGCGAGGATCAGGTCCAATTGCCTGCCGCCGATCGAGGAGGCGATGAGCGCGGCGACCTCGCCGGGCAGCGGGTCATCCTCCCCAGGCCGCAGGATGTGGATTCCTCTGTCGGCGCCCATGGCCATGGCGCGTCTGAGGACATCGGAGGCCCTTGCCGGTCCGACGGTGAGGGCCTCCACGGTGGTGTCCGGAAAGGCCTCGCGGATGCGAAGGGCCTCCTCGACGGCGAAAGCGTCGAACCCGTTCAGCCGCCAGGCCCCCTCCGCGACGCTCACCGACCGGCCGTCGGAACTGATCGAGAACGGCGCTTCGGCGTCCGGCACCTGTTTGACGCAGACCATGATCTTCATCGATCGGTTTGCCCGCTCCTTTCAGGCATCCGGTTCAGATGCGGGCTTACGATTCATGGCCATGTGCCTGCGCCCTTCCCGGAAGAGGACCTCCATGCTGTCCGATGTGGTCTTTTCAACAAAGCCCCGGCCGAAGTCCGGATGGTGGATCACATCGCCCTTTTCATAGCCTTCCGAGAGTCTGTAATCCCAGACCACGGGGTCGGCGGGAAGGGCGGCGTTCCGGAGCTCCCACTGCCGGGCATCGGCAGGCCGGATCGGCCGGGCTGCCAGGGCCGGCTTTTCCCCCGGACGGCGTTCCGCGGGGATCTCTTTTTTTCTTTCCGGCTTTGGCCCGCGGTAGCGGTGTTCGGCCCCGCAGGTCTTGCACTTCACCCCCTGGACGGCCCCCGCCACCTCGTACAGGACGATGTGCGCCAGTTCAAGCTGGCAACGGGTACAGAAGGCGTTGATGTTCTTTCCAACCAGAGACACGTCTTAATCCTTGTCTATCGGTCATCGTTCGGCCGGTCATGATGCCGGTTTGTGAATCGCTCCGAGGCTTACATCACGCCGTACTTCCGGAGTTTCTGATGGAGGGTCCTGCGGGTGATCCCAAGGCGCCGGGCGGCCTCGCTCTTGTTGCCGCCGGAGGCCTCGAGCGTCCTCATGATCGTTTCCCTCTCAACGGATTCGAGGGAGCTTTCGCCATCGGCG
>CAYOGU010000359.1:0-3361 GCA_964403345.1 uncultured Syntrophus sp.
CGGCGTCGTCACGAAAATGGCAAAGAGCCACGACGAGCTCAAGGCCGATCTGGATGCCGCCAAGAAGCTCTGGGACAGCTCGGAAGCCCAGGTGAAGGACAAGAAGTACAAGGAAGCCAAAGAGGGCTACGTCGCCGCCAAGGCCGCCTTCGAGAAGGCCGCCGCCGGTGTGGCAGCGGGCAAGAAGGCCGTCACCGACGAGGCGACCGCCGCGATCGCCGCCCTGGAAGAGGCCTGGAAGGCCCTTGAAGCCGATGCCAAGAAGGTCGAGAAGAAGATGAAGGACAAGAAGGCCGAATGGGAAACCGACGCCAAGGCCTTTGCCGATGGCCTGAAGGCCGCCAAGGACGGCTTGGCCGCCGACCCGGGCGCCGCCAAGGCGAAGGCGGGCGAGTTGAAGGCCGTCATCGAGAAGTGGGGCGCCGCCTTCAAAGAAATGGCCGCCGCTCCGGCCAAACCGGAGCCCAAGAAAAAATAACAACTTTCTTTATTGTTTCGATTAGTTAAGGCGTTCCATCTCCCCGATGATGGAACGCCTTTTTTGCCTGGCAGGCCCTGTCCGGAACGCCGATCCTTCCCCAGGGGGCGCCCTCTCCATCCAACCTATCATCCTTTTCCGAACATCAGATTCGGGAACCAGAGGGTGATCTCCGGAAAGAGGATGAAAAGGATGATCGCAGTGATCGTGGCAATGAAGAACGATGCGGATTCCCGGATATACTCCTCGACGGAGCAGCCCAGGATCGTACAGCCCGCATACATGGCCGATCCGACCGGCGGGGTCATGTTCCCCAAAGTGATCGTCAGGACGAAGATCAACCCGAAATGCACAGGATCAAACCCCACCTCGGTGGCGATCGGCAACAGGATCGGCGTCAACATCAAGATCAGGACGGAGCCGTCCACAACCATCCCGGCCAGTGTCAGAAAGACAACGATGATGGCAATCAGGATGTAGGGATTGTTCCCGCTGACGCCCAGGAGGAAATCGGCCGCGACCTCCGGGATCCTCTCCCAGACGATCCCGTAGCCGAAGATGGCCGACAGGGCGATGATGAACATCACGGCCCCGACATCGAAGGTCGTCGTCCTCATGACGTCCTTCAAGGCTTCCCAGGTCAGCTCCCGATGGGCGACCCAGCCCACCAGGACGGCATAGACCACGGCAAAGGCCCCGATCTCCGACGGCGTAAAGACCCCCATGCGAAGTCCGAAGAGAAGGGCAAAGGGGAAGACGATGGCCCAGATGCTGTGGATGAAGGCCTTGGCCACCTCGGGCACCGTGGGAAGCCCCTTCCTTGCCGGCTCGAATCCCTTTCGCTTGGAATCGACCGAGACGGCAACCATGTAGACGATCGTCAGGACGATCCCCGGCACCAGGCCGCCGGCGAAGAGACGCCCGATCGAAACCTGTCCCAGGGTCCCATAGAGAATAAAGCCGATTCCCGGGGGAATGATCGGGGTGATGAGAGACGTCCAGACATTGACCGAACAGGTATAGCCCTTCGAGTACCCCCGTTTGATCATCTCGGGGCCAAGCATTCGAGTCTCCATGGCGGCATCGGCGATGCAGGAGCCGGAAACCCCGCCAATCAGGGTGGAAAGGATAACGTTCACCTGGGCCAGGGAGCCCCGCATGTGCCCAACCAGGACATTCGCCAGGTCCAACAGCCGGCACGTTATCCCCGAACCGTTGAGCAGGTTCCCGGCAAAGATGAAAAGTGGCACCGCCAGGAGCGCGAAATTCTGGGTCTGCGAAACGGCCAACTGGATGGGGATCGTGAAGGGCAGGTTCAGGTTCTGGATAAAGAAGAGCGCCCCGGAGATGCCGATGGCGAAGGCCACGGGCATCCCGATCACCAAAAACAGGATGAATGCGCAAAAGACCAGCAGCATCTTCAGCCCTCCAAAACGCAGGATGGGACCTTCTCCTCAGATGCGGAGCCCGTTACTTCCCCGCTGAGTGCTTTTCTGATCTTGATGATCGTCGAGATCAGGAGCAGGAATCCGCCAATCGGCAGGCTGGCGGTCACCCAGGAGTAGCTGATCGCTGGAATTCCCTGGAAGGCTCTCTCCCTGCTGACATAGGTGATCCAAACCCCCGCCACGACGACATAGACCAAAAACACGACCAGGATAACATAGTTCGTCATCCGGCAGTACCACCTGCCTTTTGACGGAAGGTAGTTGACAAACATATCGACGGACATCAGTTTGTCGTTGCGCCAGGCGATGTCGGCACTGAAGAAACAGGCCCAGGCAAAAAAACAGGTTGCCATGTCGATCGCCCAGTTGATCGGGCAACCCGCCACCCGGGCGATACAGGCCGTAAAGATCAGCATGACCATCGCCACCAGCAAGGTCCAGGTCAGAACCGTCTCGGTGCGGCAGATATAATCATAGAACTTCTTCATCCCATACCCCTCATCAAGCCGAAATGCGGTGAATGGATCGGTCCGGCAAATACCGTCGACGGCCCGGCCTGCCCAGAACGTTGCAGACCGGGCCGTTGTTCGTCCAACCCTCTATCCAAGGCCTTACTTCAGTCCCGCTTCCTTGTAGACCCTGGCCTTGGCATCCGAAATCTTCAGGACCTCGTAGGCCTTCTCTCCGGCCTTCTTGAAGGCCGCGATATCGCAATCCTCGACCGCCACCATCCCTTTGGCGATCAACTGCTTCTTGACCTCCTTCTCAGAAGCGAAGATCCTTTTGGAGGTCTCCAGGCCCGCCTTGTCGCACTCCTCGACGAGGATCTTCTGGTAATCAGCCGGCAGGCTGTTGAAGAACTTGGCGCTGATGACCTCAAAGTTGATCAGCATGATGTGGGACGTCTCGTTGGCATACTTGAGGACCTCGTAGAAACGGCCGGCAGGGATGTTGTTGTACACGAGTTCCACGCCGTCGATCGCCTTCTGCTGGAGGGCCGGATACATCTCGCCGAAGGGAAGTGCGACCGGCGTGGCGCCGAGGGCGCGGATCGATTCCTGCCAGATCGGTGCAGGAGGCGTTCGGATGCGCATGCCCTTCAAGTCCTCGGGCTTCTTGATCGGTTTGTTGGTGAAGAAATGGCGGTATCCCTGGACCCA
Organism: uncultured Syntrophus sp.; assembly: GCA_964403345.1. GTDB lineage: Bacteria > Desulfobacterota > Syntrophia > Syntrophales > UBA5619 > JAKAFS01. The sequence continues at coordinate 3,087 of CAYOGU010000359.1, forward strand.
GGTGAAGGAGACGACCTTCAGACCGTATTTGCTGGCCAGTTCGTCGATCCAGGCCTTGACCGTCGGGGTATTCTTGACCTTGAGCACTTCCTCAAGGGTGTTGGCGAAATAGGGGCCGTTCATGATGGCGATCCCGGGGATGTAGTTCCCCATCCGGGCCGAGTCGGTGTTCTGGCCCACGTTGGCCCCCTGGCGGATCTGTTCGATGATGTCCTCTTCAACCCCCAACTGGGCGCTGTGGAAGACCTCGATCTTGAGGCCGCCCTTGGTCTTCT
>CAYOGU010000360.1:0-3344 GCA_964403345.1 uncultured Syntrophus sp.
CTCGAGGAGAAAAACGATATCGTCGTCGTTGCCGTCGGGGCCCGGAAACCCCGGATGATCCCCGTTCCCGGCTATGAGCGGGCCGTGGCCGCCCTCGATTTCCTCAGAGAAAGCAAGCTCGACAAGGCCAAGGTGGGTAAGAACGTCGTCGTGATCGGGGCCGGGAACGTCGGTTGCGACGCCGCTTCGGAGGCGTTCCGGCTGGGGGCCCAGTCGGTCACGCTGATCGACATCCAGGAGCCGGCCTCCTTCGGCGCAGAACGCAAACACGCCGAGGATGCCGGGGCGAAGTTCCTCTGGCCCCGCTTCACCAGGGTGATCACGGAAAAAGCCGTGGAGCTCAAGGAAGGCGAGATCCTTCCGGCCGATACGGTGATCATGGCCGTCGGCGACCAGCCGGATCTGTCCTTCCTGCCCGACGAGATCCGCGTCGAACGCGGCTTCGTTGCCGTGAACGAACAGTACCAGACCAGCGATCCGAAGGTCTTCGCCGTCGGAGATGCCGTCCGGCAGGGCCTTCTCACCGAGGCGATCGGGGCCGGCCGCTTAGCGGCCCGGACGATCGACGATCTCCTCCGGGGGCGGCAGGAGACCTACGACCAACTCCCGGCCATCGATCCCGGCCGGGTGAAACTCGAGTACTACGACCCGCGCCTCAGGAGTTTCGATGATCCCCAGGCCTGTGCCGCGGGCTGCGCCTCCTGCGGTGCCTGCCGGGACTGCGGCCTCTGCGAGACCCTCTGCCCTCAGAACGCCATCTCGCGGCGGGATTTGGGCGGCGGGCAGTACGAATATGGCGTCGATCCGGATCGTTGTATCGGCTGCGGTTTCTGCGCTGGGGGATGCCCCTGCGGGATCTGGCGGCTCATTGAGAACGATCCCATGGAATAGGGGTTTGGCACAGCGATTGCTGCACTGAAGATGTTTCTTGAAAAGGCCGGTAAAAAGGGACAAAACTGTTCCGTTCCTATCCGGGCCTCAAACCCATTCGGGAGACAACGACGCCGGGAGAGGCATCGGGTCCACCCGGAACCACAGTGCAGTTTTTGAATAGGAGGAAAGAGTCATGGTGCTTACCGAGGTCTTTGGATCGAACGTCTTCAACGACAAGGTGATGAAGGAGCGGCTGCCCAAGCCGATTTACAGGGCCCTTCGCCAGACCATTGAAAAGGACCTGCCCCTGCGGCCCGATGTGGCCGAGGTCGTGGCCAATGCCATGAAGGATTGGGCCCTGGAGAAAGGGGCGACCCACTATACCCACTGGTTTCAGCCGTTGACGGGTGTTACGGCGGAGAAGCATGATTCCTTCATCTCCCCGACGGCCGATGGCGGGACCCTCATGGAGTTTTCCGGCAAGCAGTTGATTCAGGGCGAGCCGGACGCTTCGTCGTTTCCCAGCGGCGGACTGCGCAGCACCTTCGAGGCGAGAGGTTATACGGCCTGGGACTGCACCTCCCCCGCGATCCTGAAGACCGACGTGGCCGGAAACGTGACCCTGACGATTCCCACGGCCTTCTACTCGTACTATGGAGAGGCCCTCGACAAGAAGACCCCCCTCCTGCGCTCCATGAAGGCAGTGTCAAAGCAGGCCCTGCGGGTCCTCAGGGCCCTGGGCAACACCACCTCCACGAAAGTCACCTCCACCGTCGGCCCCGAGCAGGAGTATTTCCTTGTGGACAAGAAGTTTTATCTGGAGCGGATCGACCTGATGCTGGCCGGGCGGACGATCTTCGGCGCCCCGGCGCCTAAGGGCCAGGAGCTGGAGGATCAGTACTTCGGGGCCATCAAGGACCGGGTCTCCGCCTACATGCACGATCTCAACACCGAGCTCTGGAAGATGGGCATTACCTCCAAGACCCAGCACAACGAGGTGGCCCCGGCCCAGTTCGAGATGGCTCCCATCTTCGCCACGACGAACATCGCCACCGACCACAACCAGCTCGTCATGGAGACCATGCAGAAGGTGGCCCTGCGGCACGATCTGGTCTGCCTGCTCCACGAAAAGCCCTACGCCGGCATCAACGGCTCCGGCAAGCACAATAACTGGTCCCTCTCCACGGATGACGGCATCAATCTCCTGGAACCGGGCCATACGCCGAGCGAAAACGTCCAGTTCCTCCTGGTCCTGAGCGCGCTGATCAAGGCCGTGGACATCCATGCGGACATCATCCGGGCCACCTGTGCCCACGCGGGCAACGATCACCGCCTGGGGGCCAACGAGGCGCCTCCGGCGATCATCTCCATCTTCCTTGGGGAGGAACTGACGGAAATCCTCGAGAAACTGACCAAGGGCCAGAAGGTCTCGACGAAGGGTGCCCAGTTCGTCCAGGTCGGCGTCGATACCCTGCCGGCGATCCCCCAGGACAACACGGACCGCAACCGGACCTCGCCCTTCGCTTTCACGGGAAACAAATTCGAGTTTCGGATGGTTGGCTCTGCCCAGTCGATCGCCGGACCCAACGTTGCCCTGAACACGATCGCCGCCGAGGCATTCGACGAGATCGCCACGCGCCTGGAGAAGGCCAAGAACAAGAACGAAGAAGCGGCGGCGATCATCAAGGAGGCCTACCGGAAGCACAACCGCGTGATCTTCAACGGCAACAACTATTCCGAGGACTGGCCCAAAGAGGCGGCCCGGCGGGGATTGCCAAACGTCACGAACGCCGTGGATGCCCTAAAGGCCTTCGTCTCGGACCGGTCCCTCAAACTCTTCGAGAAATACGGGGTGATCACGCACAAGGAGATGCACTCCCGCTACGACATCTATGTCGAGACCTACGCCAAGCAGATCAACATCGAGGCCCGAGCCGCCATCGACATGGTGACTCGGCAGTTTCTCCCTGTAGCGACGGAATACGCCACGTTCCTGGCCGATTCGATCGCGAGCTTCAAGGCGGTATCGGTTCCGGCCCCCGCCCAGGAAGGAATGCTGAAGAAGATCAGCGGGCTCCTGGCATCGGCCTACAAGAACCTCGGCAAGCTCGAAGCTGCAACAGCCAAGGCGCAGGGAACGGCCGACACGGTCAGGAAGGCGGAGGCCTATCGCGATCACGTGATCGCGGCCATGAAGGCCCTGCGCACCGACATCGACGCTTTGGAGGAGATCGTTCCCAAGGACATGTGGCCGGTGCCGACCTATGCGGATCTGCTGTTCAAGCTATAATCCGCGGTCGTTGAATAACCATCAACAGAAAGGATTTGGCAATGCTTGAATTAAGGACCAAAAAGGATGTGTTGAAGGTCGTCAAGGAGAAGAACGTCAGTTTCATCCAGTTCTGGTTCACCGACGTCCTCGGCGTTCAGAAGATCTTCTCCATCACCCCCTCGGAACTGGAGGAGGGGAT
>CAYOGU010000361.1:0-3342 GCA_964403345.1 uncultured Syntrophus sp.
GGCTAATCTGATCGTCTTTACCACCGGGCTCGGGGCCCCGCAGGGATTTCCCTTCGTGCCGGTGATCAAGGTGACCGGCAACGTGGGCACATGGCAGCGCCTGCAGGACCACATGGACTTGTCGGTGCATGGGGTCATGGAGGGGGAGGAGTCGCTCCAGCAGGCCGGCCTGCGGATCTTCGAGAAGATGATCGAGACAGCCTCGGGAGTGGAAACCAAGGCCGAGATCTCCGGTTACGTGCAGGCCATGGATATCTATGTGACGGGTCCGGTGATATGACCCCGATTCATGGATGAAGACGATGGTTAAACGGTAATCTAGGGGAAGGAGGATCCTCATGCGAAAAAACGCGTTCCGTGATCTCGTCATCCTGTTTCTCGTCGGTATGGTGGTTTCTCTTTGGGGTGTCTTAGGGGCCTCGGCAGCAGAAAGACCTTTTCCCAGCCGTTTTCTGGAGGTCGTGGTCCCATTCGCCCCGGGAGGGGCCGTCGACAACACCATCCGGATCATCGGGGCTGAGGCGGAAAAGACCCTGGGACAGAAGATCACCATCCTGAACAAGCCTGCCGGGGGGGCCGTCGAGGGACAGCGGCATGTGGCCAATGCCAAACCGGACGGATACACGCTCTTGGCCATGACCTCCTCGGTGGTGAGCAACATCTTGACCAAGAAGGTGGATTATACCCTCGATTCTTTCGATCCCCTGCTCATGTACTGTTTCGATCCCTTCGTTTTCGTGGTCAGTGCTTCCCTGCCCTATAAAACGTTGGCTGAGGTCATCGCGGCCGGCAGGGAAAAGCCCCTGACGGCTTCCACTCCTGGAAAGGCCAATTCGAAGCACATCGCCGGGATGATCCTGGGGGAAAAGACCGGGATTAAGTTCAATTACGTCCATACCAAAGGGGCCAGTGAGGGCGTTCCGATGATCGCCGGGGGACATGTCCAGGCTGGCTGTTGGGCCTGGGCGGAGGTGAAGCCCCTGGTGGAGCAGAACAAGATCAGACCCATCGCCGTCATGGCGGAGGCGAGGGATTCCGATTTTCCCAACGTGCCCACGTTCAAGGAGCTCAATTATGAGATCTACTACGGGGCCTGGCGCGGGATTGCGGCCCCCAAGGGCCTTCAGCCGGACGTGAGGAAGACGCTGATCGAGGCATTGACCAAGGCCGTGAAGTCTCCCGCGGTGACCGAGAAGTTCAACAAGGCCGGATTTCCATTGGTCTACAAGGATTCCGCGGGATACCGAAGCTATATCGAGCAGGATGCCAGAGATCTCAAAAAGACGCTGGCGGATATGAAATAACGTCAACCTGCCGACCGGATTCACGGGGTCATGGGGCGGTGGTGAAGGCGAATCGCCTGGCGCGGCAGATGCGGTGATGGGATAAGGGCGTTTCACCTGGAGGGTGACGGGTCATGAGAAAAGGGGCTTCCCTTCCCCGGGGACAGTGGGGGATCGGCTTATTCTGGTTGGGCATTGCGTTCCTGGTGTTCTGGGGGATCGCTTCCCTGTCCGCTGCAGAGGTGGGCTCGATGGGGCCGGCCACATTCCCGATGGTATTGGCCGTCAGCCTTTCGATATTGGTCATCCTTTATTGGATCCAGTCGCGCGGGGAAGCGGCCGCTCCCCTTTTCGAAAAGGGGAAAGGACCGGATGCACTCAGGGCCCTTGCACTGGTCTTCCTGGCCTTTGGTGCCGCCTATCTCTGGGAAAGCCTGGGGGCGCCGGTGATTCTGCTGATGTTGAGCCTTGTCGAGTTGAAGTGGATCGAAGGGTTCGGGTGGAAAAGGGCGCTTGCGGTCGGTGTGGTCCTGCCCGTGGGGACCTGGTTGGTCTTCACGGCGTTGCTTGGAGTGCCGTTGCCCCTGGGCCTGTTGCGCTGGTTGTACTGAACGGCCTTCTTTTGAAGCGGATAGGGGAGTCAGACGATGGAGATCCTTCAATCCCTGCTGGTTGGCTTTCACACGGCCCTTACACTGGCTAATTTTTTCGTCTGCATTGTGGGCATCCTGATCGGGACTCTTGTCGGGGCGCTTCCCGGAATCGGCCCCACGGGTGCTGTCGCCATCCTGCTGCCGGCTTCCTACAGTTTGGGACCGGAAGCCGCCATGATCCTCCTGGCAGGGATCTATTACGGCACCCAGTACGGCGGTACGATTACCTCGGTCCTGATGAATGTCCCCGGGGAATCCGCTTCTGTGGTGACCACCTTCGACGGCTACCAGATGGCTAGGCAGGGCCGGGCGGGGGTCGCCTTGGGGATAGCCACCGTGGGATCTTTCATCGGCGGTACCCTGAGCGTCATCGGTCTGATGGCCTTCGGGCCGATGCTGGCGGACTATGCGCTGGCCTTCGGGCCGCCGGAGTACTTCGGGCTGATGGTCTTGGCCCTGAGCCTGATCACGGCGTTTACTGGGAAATCACTGGTCCGCGGTCTGGTCGCCACAATCTTCGGACTCCTCCTCGGCTGTGTGGGGGATGACGTCATCAGTGGCGATCCACGTCTGACCTTCGGCGTCGGCGGCCTGCTCGACGGCATTCAGTTTCTCCCCGTTGCCGTGGGGCTTTTCGGGGTCAGCGAGATGATCGACAGTCTGATGCATCGGGAAGAGACGAAGATCCTCCGGGCCGATCTGGGATGGAGAAACGTCCTCCCCCAGTGGCCGGACATCCGCCAATCGATCGGCCCCATCCTGAGGGGTTCCGTCCTGGGTTTTTTTGTCGGGGTGCTACCCGGAGCCGGGGCCACGATCGCCTCCTTCCTCTCCTACGGCATTGAGCAGAAGGTTTCTTCCACCCCTGAACGTTTCGGCAAGGGTGCCATTGAGGGCGTTGCAGGGCCGGAAACCGCGAACAACGCCTCCACCGGCGGCGCGTTCATTCCCATGCTGAGTCTTGGAATTCCCGGTTCGGGCACCACGGCGGTCCTGCTGGGAGCCCTCCTGATGTTCGGCCTGCATCCTGGCCCGGGGCTCTTTAAAGAGGCCCCGGAGGTGGTCTGGGGATTGATCGCCAGCATGTACATCGGCAATGTCGTCTTGCTGGTGATCAACATCGGATTTATCCCCCCGATGGTCTGGATCATGGACCGGATCACCCCCTACATGAGGCTCTTGGTCTTGATCCTTGCACTCGTGGGGGTTTACAGTTTCCGGAACGCGACGCTGGATGTGTTGATCATGTTCACCTTTGCTGTGATCGGCGTCTTCATGAAAAGATATGAGTTTCCCCTTGCCCCCGTGGTCTTGGGCTTGATCCTTGGGGACCGTGCGGAGATCAGCCTGCGGCAGAGTCTCACCATTTCACAGAACGATTGGTCGATCTTCTTTACCCATAGGAT
>CAYOGU010000362.1:0-3332 GCA_964403345.1 uncultured Syntrophus sp.
GCGGCGCCGATAGTCATCGAGGCCGTGCCGAGGCGTTCAGGGATCATCATCGTGTTGAAGACATCGTAAGCCCCGTGGAGGCGGCCGACGATGTTGGCCTTCGGGACCTTCGCGTCCTTGAAGACTAGCCGGGCCGTGCCCCCGCCCCGGCAGCCCAAGAGGCCATAGAGGTACTTCGTCTCGACCCCGGCGTCGCGGTCCACGATGAAGGCCGTGATCGCCTCCTGGGGCTTGGCGTCGGGGGCGAGGTTCGTCCGGGCGTAGAGGAGGAAGAAGTCGGCCCCTTCCCCGCCGACGATGAACCGCTTCTGGCCGTTGATCAGGAAGTGGTCCCCCGCATCCACGGCTGTGGTCGTGGCGCCGAAGAAGTCCGACCCGCCCCGGGGCTCGGTCAGGCACTCGGCGGCGAAGAGATCCCCCTTGAGCAGGGGCCGGACGTAGCGTTCCTTCTGCTCATCGGTCCCGTGGAGGACGATCGCGTCGCAGACCAGCTCCGCCCCGACGCCGAATACGCAGGCGAATTCGTAGCCCAGCGTCCCGATCTCCTCCATGAGCATACAGGTCGTCACCCAGTCCATCTCCCGTCCGCCCCACTTTTTCGGATAGCGGCAGCCCAGGAGGTTCCGCCTGGCCGCCTCGCGGAGGAACTCCTTGGGAAACTTGATCCGGTCGGCATCCATGTCGAGAATCATCTGCCGGGGTACCCACTTCACCAGATCCCGCGCCTCGTCCCGGATCCTGAGCTGTTCCTTGCTGAGCAGGTAGTCGAACATTCGGGCCTCCTTTCGGGTTGTTATCAGTTATCCTCGCTTTGATGGGGCGATAAGGAATCCTGTTGACATATTCTGCAAAGTGGGTACAATGACCGCCCGTCGTCGAGAGAGACCCCGGGGGTGCGATTTTGACCCAGGGGCGTCCCGATGCGAAGCAGGCGGCGAGTCCGCGCCCATGGCTCAGTCTGGATAGAGCGTCAGACTACGAATCTGAATGTCGGAGGTTCGAATCCTCCTGGGCGCGCCATACGAGGGGCCTTCCGAAGGGAGGCCCCTTTTTTGTCTGCGGAGTCCCTTTTCCGGCCCAATCGTCCCCGACCATGGGTCGTCCCTTCGTCAGGCCGAAGGGTCCCATCAGCGAGCGTTCTCCTTTTCCCTGATCGCCTCCGCGGTAATGCGCTTGAACGTGCCGTTGTCATGGAGCCGTTTCAAAATGGCCGCAAGACGCGGAACACGGTCTTCATCATAGCGTTTGTTGAGATAGTGATAGGTGGGAAGGGTCATCAGGGGAGGCTCCCGCATCTGGACTCCCTCGACGTGCATCCGCCTCATCTCGAACCAGACATCCCGGGACTCCACCACCACATCCGCCCGGTCGGCCATCAGCATCTGGAATCCCTGTTCCGGGCTGGTGACAGTCACCACGTTCATCCCCGCCGTCTTCTGCTCCGCCAGTTTGTTGCCCCGCATAAAAACGATGCGGTAGGGACGCAGGCTCTCCCATCCGGAAACCTTTAAATCCGGATCCCGCGTGAAGGCCATGGTATCAAGATAGGAAACCGGAACCGGGACCCGCACCAGGTTGGGATAGATCCCCTCCAATCCCTCCATGCGGGTCAGGACCCCGGCCGTCGCGCCGCTGTTGGCGACCACAACCGCCCGTTCCGCCGGATAGCTCTGAACCTCAATCGCTACTCCCATCTCCTGATACGCCGCGCACAGGAAACGGAAGGCGATCGTCTGGCCCATCAATTCGACCCCGCCTGACTGTGAAATAACCAGCCGTTCCTGGGCATGGGCAACGGCCCCATAGAAAAGGCAGAGGACAGCGCCAATCAAGGCCATCCGTCTTCGTTTTGCCTTCATGATCATTCCCCTGACATCCAATCAATCATCCGGAAGGATGAGCTTGCCGATCCAGGCAATTCAGCCCGGACCGGCCTACTTGGCCGCAAAGGGGTTGAAATTGGTCTCGTAATCGTAGACGTCCTCCTGCTCGGCCCTCTTGAGGAAACCGACGGCCCAGTAAGTCACGGGTGTGAGCAGGGCCTCGTAGAGCGTCTTGGCGAGCCACTGGGTCAGGATCATGTTGGCCAGCGTCCCCGAGGGGATGACCCCGTAGAAGGCGAGGGAGATGAAGACGGCCGAATCGGCCAGCTGCCCCAAGAGGGTCGAGCCGATGGTCCGGACCCAGAGGTGGCGGCCCTCCATGAGCACCTTGATCTTGGCCAGGACCGTGGCATTGAGGAACTCCCCGATCAGGTAGGCCAGGAGGGAGGCCATCAGGAGCCGCGGGGTGAAGCCGAAGAGGGTCGCGTAGGCCTCCTGGGCCTTCTCGGGCGAACCGAGGTCCAGGGTCCAGAAGGGGGCAGGCGGGATGGCGATGCTCAGCCAGATCGCCGCCACGGACAGGGCGTTGCAGCCGAAGCCGATCCAAATCACCTGCCGGGCGCGGCTGTAGCCGTACACCTCCGTGAGGATGTCCCCGAAGATGTAGGAGAGGGGAAAGAGGATGACGGCCACAGGCAGGAAGAAGGGACCCACGGCGACGGCTTTGACGGCGATGATGTTCGAGACGACCAGGCAGGTCACAAACCCGGCCGTCACGATGTGGAAATACCGGTACCGCAAGACGCTGTTCCTCCTCGATCCGTGATCCGATCCTCACAACCCCGGAGTTATTTTTTATATTCCGACTCTACGGAGATGGCGATCCCGCCGCGGACGGCGAATTCGGCGGTGATCTTGCACCAGCGCGGTGCGAGGACGGCAACGATCTCCTCCAGCATGGCGTTGGTCACGTGCTCGTGGAAGGTTCCCTCGTCGCGGAAGGACTGGAGATAGAGCTTCAGGGACTTCGATTCGAGGATCTTTTGGTCCGGGATGTACTGAATCGTGATCTTTCCGAAGTCCGGCTGGCCCGTGAGAGGACAGACGCAGGTGAACTCATCCGTCCGCAGGGTCACCACGTAATCGTACCTGGGATGGTGGTTGGGAAAGGTCTCCAGCTTCCTTCCCGGCCCGCCCCCCTTGCCCAGGAGGGTCAGTCCCTCCAGGTCCGCCTTGGTGGTCAGCCTCTTTTTTCTCATCCTTCCCCTCTCCAAAATCCAGTCGACCCGGGATACCCCTGGTCCACCAAGCCCTTATACCACATTCAAGGCCGAGATGCCGAAAAAATGAATACCACCTGTTCACTGGTGGTATTCATTCCCAGGCGGGCTGTTCAGCACGCGATCGGCCTCCGCCAGCGCGACGAAGAGGTGATCGAGCAGGCGCGACAGAGTCGCCGCCGGCAGCGGCCGGGCCTCCCGATCCAGTTGGTTGTGCCAGAGCGTCCCG
>CAYOGU010000363.1:0-3315 GCA_964403345.1 uncultured Syntrophus sp.
CGAGAGGATCCGGCAGGCGCCGAGGATCGCCAGGGCCGTGAACAGCCCGGCCATGGGTTCGTTGCCGATGGACTGGGACATGTAGAGGTTCATGGGCAGGAGCCCCCCCAGGAGGGTCCCGACGATCTGGGCGCGGTCCCGGCCCGGGTAGGCGTGGCGGAGGGCGCGGTAACAGACCTCGACCTGGAGCGCCCCGCAGGCCAGGGGCAGGAGCTTCAGGACCCGGGTCACCGTCTCGGGGTCGAAGAGGGGCAGGGAGAACCGGAAGAGGATGGCTTCCAGAAAATAGAAAAGCGGGGGCTGGAACATCTGCCACCCTTCCGTGGCCAGCGGGATCCTCCAGGTGACGGCCAAATAGGCGATATACTGGGTGTGTCCGGGGAAGTCCATGCCGAACGGGAGGGGGATCTTCCCGAAGTTGTTGATCCCCATGACGAGCCAGCCCCCCATCAGGAGCCAGCGGACGGTCCCCGGCGAGAGGCGGACCCCGTCCGTCCGCCCGGAAGGGCCGTCCCCCTTCAGGCCCCAGAGGAAGACGAGGGCGAAGAGCGGCACGAAGACGGGCCAGAGCGACAGGAGCGCCCGGTCAGCGCGGGGAAAGGTCCGGGACAGGGGATAGGGCCGTATCTCGTCGACGTCGAGGGCCGCGGCCCAGGGACTTGCCGCTTCGCTGGCCTCCCACCCCGGACCGCTCCGGATCCCCAGGGCGTCGCAATGGGCCAGAAGGGCCGGGGGGCCGTTTTCGTTGACGACCTCGACGACCAGCTCGTTCGCCCCCTCCGCCAGGGCCGGGGCCAGGTCCAGGCGGACCGGATCCTTCCATTTCGACGGATCGGAGGCCCCCCTGCCGACCGGGCGGCCGTTCAGCCAGACCCTCCCCCGGCTCAGCATCCGGAGAGTGAGGACCGCCCCGGTCTGGCGCGGACCGGCCTGGAAGCGGTGCCGGAAGCGCGTCGTGCGGACCGCGGGCAGCCAGGCGTGGAGCTTGAAAGGCTCGGGGTAGCGGACCCACCTTGCCCCCCCTTCGGGGGCGAGGAAGATCACCTTCGGATCGTTCCAGAGCTGGCGGATCCCCATCGCCGCCGCGACGAGACCAAGGGCCACGATCAGCCCCGCCAGCGCCCATCTTTTCGTCCGCACTCCGTCCATCCGCCTCTCCATCGTCCGGGTATCCCGTCCGCCGTTCACGGCGGCCGCCGGTCGTCCTTCCTTCCCCGCCGCCGTCCCCGCCGGTCTTCCCGACCCTCCGGGGCGCAGCAACGGCCCGTCATCCCCCTCCCCTGCCCTGCTCCGCCCCCGTCCGTTCCTCCCTCCCCGCCTCCCTTGTTCCTCAGGGCGCCAGATAGGCCCCGTAGGCCGCCACGGCCCAGCAGGCCATCAGCCCCAGGAGGGCCGCCCGGGCGATCCGCCGGCGGCCCAGCACCTCGAATCCCCTGGCGGCCAGGAGGGCAAAGCAGGGGACCAGTCCCAGGGCGTAGGAGGCCTTGGCCGACGAGAGGATGGGAACGGTCAGAAAGATCCAGAAGATGGCGGCCAGGTAGATCAGGACCGCCCCCAGGGAAAACCGCAAAAGCCCTCTTCCCGCTCCACCCTCCCTCTGGAACAGGGCCGCCGCGGCGCCCGCGAGGATCGCGGCGGTCGGGACCAGGGAGAGCCAGGCCCCGCTAAGCATCAGGGGATAGTTCCAGGGGGGACGGTCGTAGGCCCCCAGGAAGCCGTCCATCCAGAAGGTGGAATAGATCGCGTCCCAGAACCCCTGGCAGGAGGAGAAGACGGGATAGAAGAGGGCCTCGCCGAAGCGATAGAGCTGCGCCGGCGTCCTGAAGCCCGGGTCCTGCCACCACTCGATCTTCCTGGAGGGGTCCCAGCCGCCGATGAAGAAGCGGCCCATCTCGAGGTAGTTCCGCAGGTAGTACCACCCGCAGAGGACCAGGGCGACGGCGGCCGCCAGGAGCGCAAAGCGCAGCCAGGACCGGAGGCCTTCCCGCCGCGAGGGGGACTTCCCGAGGGCGATGCAGGCGGCCGCCGCCAGGAGGGGCGGGACGATCAGGACCGCCGTGACCTTGGTGAGAAGGGCCAGCCCCAGGAGGGCGCCGATCCAGGCCTGGCCCTTCCATCCCGGCAGGCTCCCCGCGGCGATCATCCGGAAGGAGGCCAGGACGATCAGGGCCGTCAGGAGGCCCGAGAGGGGCTCGTTCCCCAGGGACTGGGCCATGTAGAGGTTCATGGGAAGAAGGCCTCCAAGGAGGGTCCCCGCCGCATGGAGCGCCTCCCTGCCCGGGCAGGCGGTCCTCATGGCCCGGTAGACGACCTCGACCTGGGCCATCCCGCAGGCCAGGGGCAGGAGCTTGAGGATCCGCACGACGGTGTCGGCCTCGAAGAAGGGCATGAGGAGCCGGTAGGCCGCGGCCTCCATGACATGGAAGAGCGGGGGCTGGAACATCTGCCACCCCTCTCCGGCCAGGGGGATCCGCCAGGACTCGGCGATGTGCCGGATGTAGAGCCAGTGCCCCGTGTTGTCCATCCCCATGGCCAGGGGGAGCTTCCAGAAGTTGTTGACGGCCATGACGAGCCAGGCGGCGATCAGGATGTTCCGTACGCCCGCGGCCGAAGGGACGAGCCGGCCCAGCCTCGCCGTCGCGGGGGTTCCGCCGTGATAGCCCAGGAGAAACGCCGCAAGAAAAATGGAGGCGAAGAGGGGCAGGAGGGCCCCCAGGGCGCGATCGGCGCGGGGAAAGGTCCGGGACAGGGCCGGCGGCGGGATCTCGTCGGCCGGGAGGGCCGGGAGCCAGAGCGTCCCGTCCCGGCTCGCCTCCCAGGAGCGGCCGGTGGCCAGGCCGAGGGGCCTGCAATGGGCTGCCAGGGCCGGGTGGCCGTTGACGTTGGTCACGTCGATCCGCAACTCCCCTCCCCCGGAGAGGGGCGGCAGTTCGATCCGAAAGGTTTCCTTCCAGCGGGTCCGGTCAGCGGGCGTGCGGAAGAGGGGCTTTCCGTCCAGATAGACGACGGCGGACCGCATCGCCCGCAGGGTGAGGACCTCCCCTCCGGCCGTCCGGACCCCCTCCAGGCGGACGCGGAAGGCCGTGGTCGTCGATCCCGGCTGGCGGATCGGCAGTCGGGTCGCCTCGGGGTAGCGGATCCAACCGTCCCCGGTCAGGAGGGCGATCCCGGGATCCCCGGCCGCCAGGACGATGGCCGCGGCCGCAGCGGCCGCGACCAGGGCGGCCACGATCAGTCCCTTGAACCAGGATCGTTTCTGCAAGGCCATCTCCATGTCCCATGCATCCATGATTCGCGGCCCCGTCCCCATGCCGC
>CAYOGU010000364.1:0-3292 GCA_964403345.1 uncultured Syntrophus sp.
CCCTAGAGGTTTCCTCTCCGGGGCTGGATCGCCCGCTCAGCCGCGACAAGGACTTCCTCCGGTTTCGGGGTTCGCAGGTCCGCCTGCGTCTTGAGGAGAAGATTGAGGGAAGCCGCCACTTCCGCGGGGAATTGGTCGATTATCTCGATGAGGCGGGGGGAAAAGTTCTGGTGGTCGAGGTCGCCGGAAGGACCATTCGCATCCCCAGGGAGGCGGTCCTGAAGGCCAATCTGGAGTACGAATTATGACCCCCGGCATTTTGCCAGGTGTGGATCGAATGATAACGGAGGTTTCTTAAATGTTTCCGGAACTCAAACGCCTGATCGAGCAGATGGGCAAGGATCGAGGGATAGACAGGGAGATCATTGTCAAGGCCCTGGAGGACGCCATGCTGACCGCGGCCCGCAAGAAGCTGGGCCCCGATGTCGAACTGGAAGCCCATTACAATGACGATGCCGGTGAGATCGAGGTTTTTCAGTTCAAGACGGTGATGGAAAAGGTCCTGGATCCGAACCTCCATATCTCCGTCGCGGAGGCGAGGAGCACCCTCGACGAGGGGGCGGAGCCGGGCGACAGTCTCGGCATCAAGATCGAGACGAACACCTTCGGCCGTATCGCTGTTCAGACGGCCAAGCAGATCATCATCCAGCGCGTGAAGGACGCGGAACGGGACAACATCTACGACGAGTATCACGACAAGAAGGGGGAGTTGGCCAACGGTTTCGTCCAGCGGTTCGAGGGGGGGAACATCATCGTGAATCTGGGCCGCGCGGAGGGGATTATCCCCGTTTCAGAGCAGATCTTCAAGGAAGCCTACAAGCGGGGCGAGCGGATCCGGGCCTTTATCTGCGAGGTCAAGAAGATCACCAAGGGCCCGCAGATCATCCTGTCCCGCACCCATCCCGGTTTCCTCAAGGCCCTCTTCGAGGTGGAGGTCCCCGAGATCTCCGAGGGGCTCATCGAGATCGTCAACGTCTCCCGGGAGCCGGGCAAGAGGGCCAAGATCTCCGTTCGCACCCGTGACAAGGACATCGATCCGGTGGGGGCCTGCGTCGGTATGAGGGGGGCCCGCGTCCAGAGCGTCGTGCAGGAGCTCCGCGGGGAGAAGATCGATATCGTCCCCTATTCGGACGATCAGGCCAAATACGTCTGTTCGGCCCTGTCCCCGGCCAAGGTGAACCGGGTCCTTCTGGACGATGAGAACCGGGCGATGGAGGTGATCGTCCCCGATGATCAGCTCTCGCTGGCCATCGGCAAGAACGGACAAAACGTCCGGCTGGCCGTGAAGCTGACCGGCTGGAAGATCGATGTGAAGAGTGAAACCGCCGCAGCGGCCAAAACGGATGACAGCCAGAAAGACCTCATGAAGATTCCGGGCATCGGTGAAGCAACGGCAGAGAGGCTCTTGAAGGCCGGTCTCAAGAGTGTGGCCATGCTGGCCACAGCCGATGCGGAGCAGCTGGCGGCCATTCCGGGTGTGGGTGAGAAGACCGCCGCGATGTGGATCCAGGAAGCGGTCAAGATCATCGGCCAGGAGACCGGTGGCGAAATCGGCGGAGACAAGGAAGTTCCGGCCTAGCGGCACATCCTCTTAGGGCAAACAGGAGAGTTTTGGGCATGTCGAAAAAAAGAGTCTACGAACTGGCCAAGGAATTGGGGCTGGAAAATAAGGAACTGATCGCCCGGCTGGAGAAAATCGGGATCGCGGTGAGATCTCATTCGAGCACGCTTGAAGACAGCGATCTGGCGAGGATTCAGGCGGAACTGACGTCTCCCGAACCGCGCGAGGTGGTGGAACAGAGGATCAAATCCACGGTGATCCGGCGCAGGGCGGTTCGTACGCCGGTGGAGGATGCGAAGCCGGAAGAGGCCGCAGCGCCCCCGAAGGCGGAGGAACCTCCCGTTGCACCGGCGCCGCCGATCGTGGAAGCCGCCCCGAAGGAACCGACCCCTGAACCTGTCCCCAAGGAGGCCCCTGTCAGGACTTCCATCTATCGCGATCTCCCCCCGGGCGAGACGTCTCCCAAGCCCGTTTTTGCCGAAGGATTTTCCCCGAAGCCGGTGTCCGCTCCGGCGGCCAAGGAAGCCGTACATGAAAAGAAGGAAACCCCGGCGGTCAAGGCCGAGGCCGCCAAGCCGGAGGCCGTGGAAAAGAAAGAGGCCCCGCCAAAACCAGGTGCCGAAGCCGTTTCGACCGCCCCGGCAGCAGAAAAGAAGCCTCTGCCCGTCAAGCCGCCGGAACACCGGGAGATCAGGCCCGCCCAAGCGGAGGGCGAGAGGCGGCCGCAGCCTCATCG
Organism: uncultured Syntrophus sp.; assembly: GCA_964403345.1. Lineage (GTDB taxonomy): Bacteria > Desulfobacterota > Syntrophia > Syntrophales > UBA5619 > JAKAFS01. The sequence goes on from CAYOGU010000364.1 coordinate 2,298, forward strand.
GGAAGGGGTCAGACCGTCCCCTCCCCCGCTCCCAAAGGAATTTCCCAAGAGACCCGATCTGAAGATCATCAAAGAGGGCGTGCCTCCCCCGCCAGTTGGCAAATCCGGCAGGCCCGAGGCGGACCGGTCCAAGAAGAAGGGCGGCAAAGCCCCTGTTGAGGTCCTGATGGGCGAGGCTGCGGCGCCGCCCCGCAAGAAGTCCCTGATCCAGCGGCAGGACAAGAAGGGCAAACAGCGGATCGAGATGGACCACGGCGAGGACGTCAGGCCCGTGCGGTGGCGCGAAGAAAAAAAGGCCGCGCCGATCAAGATGAAAAAAACCGAGATTACCACGCCCAAGGCGATCAAGAGGCGAATCCGTGTTGCCGAGGCGATCACGGTCGGGGAGCTGGCCAAGCGGATGGGCGTCAAGGCGGCGGAGGTGATCGGCAAGCTGATGGGCCTGGGACTCATGGCGACGATCAACCAGTCGATCGATTTCGACACGGCCGTTCTCATCGCCGCCGAGTTTTCCTACCAGGTGGAGTCTGCCCAGACCGAGCTGGACGAGAGCCTTTTGAAGGCTGAGTCCTCCCCGGAAAATCTCAAACCGAGGGCGCCGGTCGTGACGATCATGGGACATGTGGACCACGGCAAGACGTCGCTTCTGGACGCGATCCGGGAGACCCATGTGATCGACGGCGAGGCGGGAGGGATCACCCAGGCGATCGGGGCCTACCATGTGCGAATCAAGGGCAGGGACATCGTCTTCCTCGATACTCCGGGCCATGAGGCCTTTACCGCCATGAGGGCCAGAGGGGCCCAGGTGACGGACATCGTGGTTCTGGTCGTGGCCGCCGACGACGGCGTCATGGGCCAGACGGTCGAGGCGATCAACCACGCCCGGGTGGCGAATGTCCCCATCATCGTGGCCATCAACAAGATCGACAAGCCCGGGGCCGACCCCGGGAAAATCCGCCAGGCCTTGACGGAGTACGACCTCCTGTCCGAGGAGT
>CAYOGU010000365.1:0-3274 GCA_964403345.1 uncultured Syntrophus sp.
GAAGATCAGCGCGGCCAGCGGCGCCGCCGGGTCCCCCTTCGGCGGGGGGATCCGCTCCACGATGGCCTCTAGGATCTCCTCGATCCCCGTCCCCTCCTTGGCCGAGCATTTCAGGTGGGTGTCCGGGTCGAGCCCCAGTTCCGAATCGATCTGCTCGATGACCCGCTCCGTATCCGCGGAGGGGAGGTCGATCTTGTTGATCACCGGGATGATCGCCAGGTCGTGTTCCATGGCAAGGTAGAGGTTGGCCAGCGTCTGGGCCTGGACCCCCTGGGCCGCGTCGATCAGGAGCAGGACCCCCTCGCAGGAGGCCAGCGACCTGGACACCTCGTAGGTGAAATCCACGTGGCCCGGCGTATCGATGAGGTTCAGGGCATAGGTCCGGCCGTCCTTCGCCCGGTAGGGGAGGCAGATTGCCTGGCTCTTGATCGTGATCCCCCGTTCCCGTTCGATGTCCATGTTGTCCAGGATCTGGTCCTGGAAGTTCCGGTCGCTGACGACGCCGGTGTACTGGATCAGCCGGTCGGCCAGGGTCGACTTGCCGTGGTCGATATGGGCGATGATGCTGAAGTTTCGGATCTGGTCCATAGGTCCTTGGGCTTTGTTTCCGGGGACATTACCACGATTGAGGTCCCGAGTAAACCCTGAAACGAAACGCGAAAGGCCCTCGGTGCCGAGGGCCTTTCTTCAATCCAGGGGGAGGGCGGTCTCAGGAGAGTTTGGCCAGGAGGGCCGCCGAGACTTCCTTCACGCCGGGGGTCCCGTCGATCTCCAGGACCTTGACGCGGCCCTTGAAGTAGTTGACGGCGGCCAGAGTTCCCGTCTTGGCGTCGTAATAGATGTTGTGCCGCTTGTCGATCGCCGCCTCGTCCTGATCGTCGGCCCGGGTCGTCAGTTTGTCGCAGCCGCAGACGCGGCAGACGGGCTTGCCGTCCTTTTCGGCGGGTTTGATGGCATCGATGTAGATGTTGTTGGGATGGTTGTTGTCCGTGGCGCAGAGGCGGCGGCCCATGATCCGCTTCTTGGCGATCTGGCGGTCGAGGACGATCTCGATCACCCAGTCCAGTTTCATCCCTGCCTCGTCGAGGGCCTTTCCGAGGGCCTCCGCCTGGGCCAGGTTCCTTGGGAAACCGTCGAGGAGCCAGCCCTTGGCGCAGTCCGCTTCGCGCAGGCGGTTGAGGATCATCGGGACGGTGATCTCGTCCGGGACGAGTTCCCCGCGGTCGATGAAGCCCTTGGCCTTCTTGCCCAACTCCGTTCCGTTCTTGATGTTCTCCCGGAAGATCACGCCCGTTTCGATATGGGGCACGCCGTACTTCTTCTGCACCACTGCGCCCTGGGTTCCCTTTCCGCTGCCGTTCGGTCCGAAAATCAGAATGTTCATGCGCCTGAGCTCCTTTCACGGGATGAGATATACGGCCTTCGCCGTTGTTTGCACGGGAGGAAACGCACGATTGCCGGATCGGTCCCCCTGAGGCGACCATCGGCAATTCGCCCCTGCGGGGGCTCGTCACGATGCAAATCCCTATGAAATCGCGATCCGTCCCGGAGAAGAGGCGCCCGGGTTGCAGGCGCGTTCCGGCAACGGTTTGTCTGAAATGTCCTTATCCACGGCCGACCGCCGTGACCGGTCAATGCCGGCAGGAGGGGCCGCAACTGGTGGCGGTGCAACCGCCGCAGCCGCCGCCCGTGGAGGTGTTGCCGACCTTCCCGGCAAAGGCGGACATTTGCCGCTTGGCCCGCTTCGAGCCGCACTTGGGGCAGGCGACGGCGACCTTATCGTCGCGGCTCCGGAAGAACACCTCGAAGCTCTCCCGGCATTTTCCGCATTCGTATTCGTAAATCGGCATGGTCTTGCTTCCTCCGGCGGATGGCGTGCAAATCCCGTTCGCGATAGGAACGGCCATTTGCCCTCCTCCAGGGTGGAGGGAGATTAGAGGAAACCTCCGAAAATGTCAAGGCCGATCCTGGAGGCACTTTTTTCTTGACAGGGGAAATGGGGCGTGAGAGGTGAAGCGACGTTGAGGGCCTCCAGGCAAACGCGGAGCCCATCCCGTTATCAATCCATCAGCAGGGGCATGCCATGGCGATTGCAAAGAAGATCCACGGTTTCATGACGCAGTCCTCCTTCATCCGGAAGATGTTCGAGGAGGGGATCCGGCTCAAGGAACAGTACGGTGCGGGGAACGTCTTCGATTTCAGCCTGGGGAATCCCAACATCCCTCCCCCGGAGGCCGTCAAGGCCCGGCTCTGCGAGCTGGCCTCCGCGGACATCCCCGACAAGCACATGTACATGCCCAACGCCGGGCTGTCCGAAACCCGGGCGGCCGTGGCGGCCGAACTCAGCGAATCCCGAGGCGTGGCCCTTGCGGCCGACCAGATCGTCATGACCTGCGGCGCCGGAGGGGCGCTCAACGTCATCCTCAAGACGATCCTGGACCCCGGCGACGAGGTGATCATGCCGGCGCCCTTTTTCGTGGAGTACCGCTTCTACGCCGACAATGCCGGCGGCGTCCCCCGCGTCGTGCAGACGCGGGAAGATTTTTCCCTGGACCTGGATGCCATCGGCCAGGCCGTGAACGAAAAGACCAAGGCCGTCCTCATCAACTCGCCGAACAACCCTACGGGCAAGGTTTTCGACGAAGCGTCGATCCGCGGGCTGGCCGCGCTTCTGGCCGAAAGCGGCAAAAAGATCGGCCATGAGATCTTCCTGATCTCCGACGAACCCTACAGCGAGATCGTCTACGACGGGATTCGGCTTCCCAGCGTGATGCAGGCCTATCCCCACAGCTTCGTCGCGTCCTCCTACTCCAAGAGCCTCTCCCTGCCCGGAGAGCGGATCGGTTACATCGCCGCAAACCCCGCCATGGAGGGCCTGGAGGAGGTGATGGGAGGACTGACCCTCTGCAACCGGATCCTCGGTTTCGTCAACGCCCCCTCGTTCATGCAGCGGGCGATTGCCGGTCTCAGGGGGGTGAAGGTGGATGTGGAGGCCTACCGCCGGAAGCGGGACCTTTTGTGCGACGGGCTGAGGTCGGTCGGCTACGATATCGTCAAGCCCGGCGGCGCCTTCTATCTCTTCCCCAGGACGCCCATCCCCGACGACGTGCGGTTCGTGGACGCCCTGCGCAAACGGCGCGTGCTCACCGTGCCCGGCAGCGGCTTCTGCGGTCCCGGCCACATCCGGATCGCCTACTGCGTGGACGACGCCACGATCCTCGGCTCCATCGATGGGTTCGGAGAGGCCCTGAAGGAGTTCAGGTAGCGTTCAGCG
>CAYOGU010000366.1:0-3270 GCA_964403345.1 uncultured Syntrophus sp.
CCTGTGACATCCACGGTGTAAGCGTGGCGCTCTCCCAGCTGAGCTACCCGCCCGTATCACCTTTTTCCAAGCGAGTTTACTAACAGCAATGCCTCTCGTTGTCAAGGAATATGTTGCTGCGGCAGTGTTTCCGTCAGCTCTCCGTCGAGGGATGGATTTTCCGCGAGACGCTGCAGGGCCGAAAAAGCCTTTTGAGTGCCCGGAATCCATCCCGGAGACAAACGCCGCCTAGGCCGATATCTGGACTTCCGAAACGGCGTCCCGGCCCCCGCATCCCGATTCCTTGGCCTCCGTGGCTTCCTCCCTGGGAAGGAGCGCCACGTTCATCACCTCGTCGACATGCTCGACGGAGATGATCTCCAGGTTCTTCAGAACGTTCGCCGGAACTTCCGCCAGATCCTTCTCGTTGTCCTTGGGGATGATCACCTTGGCGATCCCGCCGCGATGCGCCGCGAGCAGCTTCTCCTTGAGGCCGCCGATCGGCAGCACCCGTCCCCTCAGGGTGATCTCGCCGGTCATGGCCAGGTCGCCCCGGACCTTTCGCTTCATGAAAGCGGATGCGATGGAGGTCGCGATGGTGATCCCCGCGGAAGGCCCGTCCTTCGGAATGGCTCCCTCCGGGATATGGACGTGGATGTCCGTTTCCTTGTAAAACCCGTCCGGCAGGCCGAAGGCGGCGGCCCTGGCGCGGACGTACGTGAGCGCGGCCTGGGCGGACTCCTGCATGACGTCGCCGAGCTTGCCGGTCAGGGTCATCTTGCCCGTCCCCTGCATGATGGCGGTTTCGATGGCCAGGAGCTCTCCCCCGACCTCGGTCCAGGCCAGGCCGGTCGCAAGCCCGATTTCATCCTTCCCCTCGGTCTCGCCGTGACGGTACTTCGGAACGCTGAGATAGCCCGGGACGGCCTTCGAGGAAATCCGGATGACCTTCTTCCCGCCCTCCTCGACGAACTTCTTGGCGACCTTCCTGCAGATGGAGGCGATTTCCCGCTCCAGGTTCCGGACTCCCGCCTCGCGGGTATACTGGCGGATCAGGGTCAGCAGCGAGCCGTCCGTGAAGACGACGCTCCCTTTTTTCAGGCCGTTGGCCTCCATCTCCTTCGGCACCAGGAAACGCTTGGCGATGTTGAGCTTCTCGGGCTCCGTATACCCGGCCAGGCGGATGACCTCCATCCGGTCCTGAAGGGGAGCCGGAATGGTCTGCAGCACGTTGGCCGTCGTGATGAACATGATGTCGGACAGATCGTAGTCGACCTCCAGGTAATTGTCGTTGAAGGCGTTGTTCTGCTCCGGATCGAGAACTTCCAGGAGCGCCGACGAGGGATCCCCGCGGAAGTCGGAACTCAGTTTGTCCACTTCATCGAGGCAGAAAACGGGATTGTTGGTTCCCGCCTTCTTCAGCAGCTGGATGATCTTTCCCGGCATCGCGCCGATATAGGTCCGCCGGTGCCCCCGGATTTCCGCTTCGTCCCTCACGCCCCCGAGCGAAAGGCGGACGAACTTCCGGTTGGTGGCCCGGGCCACGGATTTGGCGATCGACGTCTTGCCCACGCCGGGAGGGCCGACCAGGCAGAGGATGGGTCCCTTGTTCTTCTTGACCAGGGTCTGCACGGCCAGGTATTCGATGATCCGTTCCTTGACCTGCTTGAGCCCGTAATGGTCCTCTTCGAGGACGCTTTCGGACTCCTTGAGGCTGAACTTGTTCTCCGTTTTTTCCGTCCAGGGCATGTCCAGGAGCCAGTCGATATAGTTGCGGACCACCGTGGCCTCCGCGGACATCGGGGCCATCATCTGCATCTTCTTGATCTCCTGCTTGACTTTCCGGTGGGCCTCCTCGGACATCTTCTTCTGCTTGAGTCTTTTTTCCAGCTCGGCGATCTCGTTCTTTAAATCGTCCTTCTCGCCCATCTCCTTCTGGATGGCGCGCATCTGCTCGTTGAGATAATAGTCCTTCTGGGTCTTCTCCATCTGCTTCTTGACCCGTCTTTTGATCTTCTCCTCGACCTGAAGGATCTCGATCTCCGAAAGCATCAGTTCGTAGATCGTCTCCATCCTATCGGGAACGCTGGTGATTTCGAGAATCTTCTGCTTGTCCTCCAGCTTGGCGTTGATCTGGGAGATCACGACGTCGGCGAGCTTGGACGGCTCCTCGATCGACGCGATGGTCCCCACCATCTCCAGATGGACCTTCTTGGTCATCTTGGCGTAGGTCTCAAAGGATTCCCGGATGCTCCGCATCAGGGCCTCGACCTTCACCGGGTCGATGTCGTCCTGGTCGTCCAGCTCTTCGGCCCTGACCAGGAAGAAATCCTCGCTGGGAAGGTATTCCCGGATGATCCCGCGCCGCTTTCCCTCGACCAGGACCTTGACCGTGCCGTCGGGAAGGCGCAGGAGCTGGATGATGATCCCGATCGTTCCGATCCGGTAGATGTCGTCTTCGCCGGGATCGTCCTTCTGTGCACTCTTCTGGGCGACCATGAAGATTCCCTTTTCATCTTTCATGGCCGATTCGAGGGCGGCGATGGACCTTTCCCTGCCAACGAAAAGCGGCACGATCATGTGGGGGAACACCACCACGTCCCTGAGGGGCAGAAGCGGGACTTCCGCCATTCTTTCGTTCATCTCCCCGTTCTCGTCTCTTTTGAGCATTCGTTTATCTTCCTGTCATGCCCGGCATCAGGCGGTTTCAGACTGCTTTTCGAAAAGAAGGATGGGTTTCTCCCTGTTCAGGACGACTTCCTCGCCGATCACGCACTCCTTGACTTCGCGGGCCGACGGCAGTTCGTACATGATGTCGAGCATCGTGTTCTCGAGGATGGCGCGCAGGCCCCTCGCTCCGGACTTCCTGTCCGCGGACAGTTTCGCGACGGCGCGCAAGGCCCCTTCGGTGAATTTCAATTTGACCCCTTCGAGATCGAAGAGCTTCTGGTACTGCTTGCTAATGGCATCCTTGGGTTCGACCAGAATCCGGACCAAATCGTCCTCGTTCAGCTCGTTGAGCGTGGCGATGACGGGCAGCCGGCCGATGAATTCCGGAATCAGCCCGAACTTGAGAAGATCCTCGGGCTGGACCTCCTGGAGAAGCTGGTCCGTCTTCTTGTTCTGCTTGCTCCGGATCTCGGCCCCGAACCCCAGGCTGTTGAAACCGACCCTGCGGGCGATGATCCCGTCCAGGTCGTTGAAGGCGCCGCCGCAGATGAAAAGAATATTGGTGGTGTCCACCTGGATGAATTCCTGCTGCGGGTGCTTTCTGCCGCCCTTCGGGGGGAT
>CAYOGU010000367.1:0-3260 GCA_964403345.1 uncultured Syntrophus sp.
AGGAGATCCTGGTGAACATCTTCAGCTACGCCTATCCCGACGGTCCGGGCGATATCTGGATCGTCTGCCGGGGCGAGGCGGGGAAGATGCAGGTCGAGATTGCCGACGAAGGGGTCCCCTTCAACATCCTCACCCGGGACGATCCCGACATCGAGGCCGGGGTCGAGGAGAGGGGTATCGGCGGGTTGGGGATATTCTTCGTCAAACAGTTGATCCAGGATGTCCGGTACCGGCGGCACGAGGGACGCAACATCCTCACGCTCAACGTCGACCCCGCTCCGGTGTTTCCCTGAGGGCGTCCACCGGCCCTTGAAAGATCGGAGAGGCGGCCGCCGTGGATCGGCGGCTTTCCTTTGGGTCGGGCACGATCGTGCCGGGTGTTGAAGGCCGAAGTCCACTCCGGGAGTCTGATGGACGGCCCGGTGGAGATGGGGCCGCGAAAAACAAACATTTGAGGAGAGATTCGATGAAACGTTTGGGGTGGATCATTTGCATCCTGCTCCTGTGGGTGATGGGGGGATGTGCGAAAGAGGAGGCCAAGACGATCAAGGTGGCGGTCTGTCCGACATCGCCCCCCAATATGTTTGAGGAGAACGGGAAATACCAGGGCCTCGACCTGGACCTCTTTGAAGGTTTCTGCAAGTCCCGGAACTACCAGCACCGGATCACCGCGTACGACTGGCAGGGGATGCTCGGGGCGGTCATGTCGGGTCAGGCCGACGTGGCCTTCTCCGGGATCTCGATCACCGAAAAGCGGAAGGAGAAGATGGATTTCTCCCGGGGCTACCTGGACAACACCTGGAATCTGGTCTCCCTGAAAAGCCGGAACATCGAGATCCGGGATCTGGCCGAACTCAAGAAATACTCGATCGGCTATCCCCGTGGCATGGCCTACAGCGCCTTCATCAAGGACGATCTGGAACCCAAGAGGATCTACCGGCTGAACGACGTCAAGATGTATCCCACCTACAATGAGGTGATCGCCGATCTGACTAACGGCAATCTGGACCTTGCCTTCCTGGACGGAACGGTCTCCACGGTCTACAAGAAGAAACTGGCCGTTCGGGACAGCTATGTCTTCAGGGGGTTCGATACTTTCGGTTTCGCCTTCCCAAAGGGGTCCGCACTCCGCACCGATTTCGACCGTTACCTGGACGAACTGGGGCCTGAAAAGCTAAAGGCCATTGTGGCGAAATGGTTGGAGTAGAGAGGCGCGCGGCGATCCGATGAATTTTGGGCAGATCCTCGGCGTCCTGGCCGCCGGCGCCGGATCTACGATCCTTGTGACCTTGGTCTGCACCGGCGCGGGTCTTCTGATCGGCTTGGCGGCGGCCCTTTTGAGCCAGCTTCGCTGGAGCCCGCTGCAATGGGCGCTCACGGCTTTTACCTTCGTCTTCCGAGGGATTCCCGTCCTGGTCTTGTTGTTCATCGTCTTTTTCGGCCTTCCGGGGATTGGCGTCCGGATTTCGCCCCTCCTGTCCATGGTCCTGAGCATGGGGCTCATCTCGGGGGCCTACCTGGCGGAGATCTTCCGTGGCGCTATGAACGCCGTCAGCGTCGAGGAGGTCCTGGCCGCCGAGGCCATGGGGATGACCCGGATGCAGTCTTTTTTCTATATCGTCCTCCCCCAGATGTTCCGGTTCTCCTTCCCCGGCATGATCAATGAATTCACATCCATCTTGAAGTACTCCCCCTTCGCCTACACGGTGGGGATCCCCGAGATCATGAAGCAGGCCATGAGCCTGACCCCGGTGATCCTGCGGGGGGTGGAGGTCTATCTGGCCGTCGGGATCCTCTACTTCGTCATCTACAGGGCCTTCCTGGTGCTTTTTCGGGCCCTTGAGAAGAGATTCCGGGTTCCCGGCCTAGTCCCGGATTAGAACGTGCATTTGGAGGGGGTCGCCTGCGGCGGTCCCGATAGGCAAGCCATGTCACTGATTGAAGTCAAAAACCTGGTGAAACGATTCGACGACCACACCGTCCTCAACGGGATCAACGTCGAGCTCAACGAGGGGCAGGTCAAGGTCATCATGGGCCCCTCGGGGTGCGGCAAATCCACCTTCCTGCGCTGTCTGAACCTCCTGATCCAGCCTACTTCGGGTCAGGTCCTTTTCAAAGGGGAGGACATCACCCGTCCCGGCGTCGACATCCGGAAGATCCGCCAGGACATCGGCTTCGTGTTCCAGCACTTTGCGCTCTACAGCCACCTGACCGTGCAGGACAACGTCACCCTGGGACTCCGGAAACTCAAGAAGATGAACGCCCGGCAGGCCTCCGAAAAGGCATTCCACGAGCTGGAGCGGGTGGGGATGTTCGAGTACCGTGATCGGTATCCCGCCCAACTCTCCGGTGGGCAGAGGCAGCGGGCGGCCATCGTCCGGGCGCTGGCCATGGACCCGTCGGTGCTGTTCCTGGACGAGCCCACTTCGTCCCTGGATCCCGAGATGGCCAGGGAAGTGGTGGGCGTCATCAACAAGCTCTACCTGGAGAACGTGACGATGTTCTGCGTCACCCACGATCCCCATCTGGCAAAGTACATCTCCGACAGCATCGTTTTCGTAGACGAGGGAGTGGTCCTTGAGGAGGATATCGCCGAGAGGCTCTTTTACGACCACCCGAACCCACGGATCCGGGAGTTCTTCCTGAGCGTGATCGACCTGAGATGACCCCGATGAGCCCCTTTATCCGAGACCTGGTCGCCTACTGGCCGCAGATCCTGAGCGGATTGGAGAACACGTTGCTCCTGACCGGGATCATTTCCGTCACGGGATTCCTGGGCGGGATCGCCGTCTTCTATCTGACGCTCGTCCCGGGGAAGAGATGCCGGAAATGGACCGAACGGTACATCTCGTTCTTCATCGGGACGCCCCTCTTGGTCCATCTCTTTCTCATGTACTACGGCCTTCCTGAGATCGGCGTCCGCCTCTCCCCGCTTCTGGTCTCTGTCATCGGGTTCACCCTGAACGTATCGGCCTACAACGCCCGCTATCTGACGACGGCCTACAACGGCCTGAACCGGATGGAGATCGAGGCCGCCGGGGCGCAGGGTTTCACTGTCCCGGAGACGTTTCGTTTCGTCATTCTCCCCCAGGCCCTGCGCCTGGCGGTCCCCGCGTTGACCAACCAGGTTATCCAGAACCTGAAGGACACCTCCGTGGCCTTTCTGATCCAGTACAGCGATTTCTTTTCCCAGATCCAGGAGATCGCCTCGACGAACTTCGAGGCGATCTCCTGGATCTGGGAAAAGAAATCGCTGTACT
>CAYOGU010000368.1:0-3229 GCA_964403345.1 uncultured Syntrophus sp.
CCAAAAGGGCGATACCCTTGCCTCCCTGGCCAAGAAGTATGACACGACCGTTTCGGACATCAAGAAAATCAACAACCTTGAAAAGGACATGCTCAAGACCGGACAGGTGCTGCGGGTCGCAAAGGCGGCCGAAGAGCCTCCCGCCCGCGAGGTGAAAAAGGAAGCCCGCGAAGAGAAGGACGGGAAGGGGAAGCGGGGTGCCAAGGCCCAGGCCGCCAAGGCGGGCGATGCGTCCGGCCAGGAAGTGAAGAAGGAAGCCCGCGAGGAGAAAGACGGGAAGGCGAAGCCAAGCGCCAAGGCCCCGACCGCCAAAACGACCGAAACCGCCGCGGCCCGGAAATACACGGTCAAGAAAGGGGACAGTCTGAACCGGATCGCCAGGGAAAACAACACGACGCTTGAAAATCTGCGCCAGTTGAACAATCTCGCCCGCAAGGACAGCATCTATCCGGGACAGGTCATCCTGATCAAATAAGGGCAATCGGGTTTCCGGTGTGGCCGGACGTCCCTGAAAACCGCCCGGGGGGGCGTGCGAGAGTCGGTCCGGGAGCGTGCCGTGATTTCTACGACCTGTGAGATGTATCCCGCCTTAAGAATAGGATGCCTTGTTCCGAAACAAGAACCGCACGCCATAGAGTATCGTAAGCCCGATGCCGATCAGGATCAGGACTAGGACCGCGGTCCCCTCGATGTCCGCGCCGGCCAGCCGCATATAGATGGCAATGGGCAGGGTCTCGGTTTTCATGGCCATGGAGCCTGCGATGGTGATCGTGGCCCCGAACTCGCCCAGGGCCTTGGCCCATGTCAGCACGGCGGACGAGAGGATTCCCTTCTTGCTGAGCGGGAGAACGACGAGAAGAAAGGTCTCCAGCGGGGATTTGCCGAGGACCCATGCGCTCTCCTCGTACCTTCTCGGGATCTCGTCCAGGACCGCCTTGATAAGCCGGATGGCGATGCCCACGGTGGTGATGAACTGGGCCAGGACGATTCCGTAGACCGTGAAGACGAACTGGATCCCCCGGTCCTGGATCAGTTGCCCGGCCGGGGTGTTGAAGAAGATGAGCAGCATCGCTCCCAACGCCACCGGGGAGACGATCATGGGCAGTTCCAGCAGGGTGTCGATGACCTCGCTGCCGAAGAAGCGATACCGCGAGAGGGCGTAGGCGGCGGGAATCGCGAACACCAGGGAGGCCAGCGTGGCGATGGTGGCCGTCATCAGGCTCAAGCGGAGCGAAAAGAGGGTCCTCTCCGAAAAGAGCGTCTCGGCGAAAAGGGTGCCCTGGTAGAAATAGAACAGGGAAAGGATCAGCCCCCCGTACACCAGAAAGACGGAGACCGCGGTCGCGATCGTCAGTCTCTTGAAACTCATTTGCGCCCCCATTCCTTGGGGACGGCGTATTCCCCGCCCACGGGCTTCTTTTCGCCGATCCAGGCCACGGCCTCCTCAGGGGTCATGAAATAATGGTATTTCCTGAAAAAGGCCTTGCCTTCGCCGGAGACGATGAAATCGATGAAGCTTTGGGCCAGGGTCCGGTTGGTCGTGAACTGCGACACCGCGATGGGGATGTAGCCGATGCGCACGATCTCCTGCTTCTTCAAGGGGACGGTTTCGATCCGCTGCGGGTCCCAGTACTGGAAGACCCTCCAGCCGATGACCGCATCCACGGCTTTCAATGAAATCGCTGTGGCCGTCTTTTCGCAGCTTTCTGTATAGTTCGCCAGGTTCTTGCGGAAGGCGGCCTTCCCCTCCGGGGTCAGGTTCTTTTCGACGATTTCCACGGCGTAGAGGCCCACGCAGACCCCGTTGGGATTGGCGATGGCCACGCGCACTCCGGGCCTGGCAAGATCCTGGAGCGTCTTGATCCCCTTGGGGTTCCCCTTCTGTACGTTGATCGCCGGGACCAGATAGACCACGTACTTTTCCGTTTCCGGGAAGACCAGCATTTTTTGTTTGGCGAGTTCCATGTAATCCGACGACCCGGGGAAATAGAGATCGCCCTTCTTCGCCAGGGTCATCTGGGAGAGGACGAAGCCGGAGCCCCCAAAGGTCAGGTTGACCTTCATCCCGGTCTTCTTCTCGAAAGCCCGCGCCGCTTCCTCTGTTGGCGGCTTGCTGGCCGCGCCGGCGAAAACGGTAAGTTCCTGGCCGAGGGATGTTCCCGACAAGGGGAACAGCAGGACGGCGCAGGAGAGCAACAAGCAACGGCCGACACGTTTCATGATAAGCCTCCTCAGTTTTATTTTGAACGCTCCCAGTGAACCATCCGCCTTCACGGTGGATGCTGACTTCGGCAGGGGTGGAGGCGAGGGAAACGGGCGACGGCATCCCATGCCGGCCCCGAGTCAACCGGCCGGGTTCTGCTCAAGATAGGGAGACGACCCCTGGCAGGCCCGGCAGCGTTCGCCGTGCGCCAGGGGATAGGATTCGCCGCAACTGGGGCAGGTCCCCACAAGACCCTGCTTCGGCCGCCGCAATTTCACCGGATCGACGCGGACCCGCTGGCGTCCGAGCAACCCGTGTCCCGCCTCCTTGATCTCTTCGATCAGCCGCTGATGATCCTGTTCCTTCTTGGTCCGCAGCTTGAAGTACCAGTGATGGATCTCCGAAAAGGCCTTGATCTTTTCCGTGTCGAGATAGACCCGCACCCCTTCGCCCTCCTGTTTCTCGTAGAGCGTCACGGCGAAACGGCCGAAGTCCAGGACGGTCAGCCATCCGTTCCCGACGGTGCAGGGGGTGAGCAGTTGCACGGCGTCGGGAAGGCATACCGGGGTTTCGCAGATGGCATCGAAGAATTCACCCGGCGGCAACCTTTTCAGGGCCAGGTCGACGATAAATCCGCCGATGATGAGCCCGGGGGCCAACGATCCGTGGAAGGATTTGACGAGATGGACGTATTCTTCGTAAGTGTAGGTGCCGATGTTCATGGGACGGTTTCCCTCCTTCCGGGCTAATAGACCAGGGCCAAACGCTGCCGTCGGACCGCCCTGGCCGGACGTTCCGCGGGGCAGACCCAGGCCATGGTCCGCTGCATCCAATCCCGGTCGATCTTGCCCTCCACGATCGGGACGATCTCGTCGCCGAGGTAGAGGGCCTCGTTGATGTCGTGGGTCACGTAGACGGTGGGGCATGCCAAGGTCTGCTTCACGGTCTTGAGTTTCTCCCGCAGGGAGCGGCGGTTGACCACATCCAGGGAGGAGAAGGGCTCATCCAGGAGCAGCACCTCGGGCC
>CAYOGU010000369.1:0-3194 GCA_964403345.1 uncultured Syntrophus sp.
ACAGTGTGTCACCCAACCAACTGGAATTATTCAAATGTTAATTGGACAGCCGTGAAGCCAGAGCTCTGTTGTTGCATCATCGGTTCTTCAAGGCCCGCTCGATGGCCGATCGATGCTGGGCGACATATTAGTAGCTTGGCTCTTGGCCGCATTTGCGGCATTTCAGGTCGTAGGTGGAGTTGAGGGTTCGGCACTGCGGGCAGGTGTAGTGTTCCCGGATCTCCTTCAGCCACTGCCGGTAGCCCACGGCCCTGATCCGGTCGAGATTGGCCCAGAGTTCGATCCGATGGGGCCGGGCGGCTTGAAACTCCTTCAGGGTGTCGCAGGGGTACTCCCCGCATTCGCCGCAGAAGTCGATGCCCCGCTCCGCTGCGCAGGCGGACATTTTGCAGGTCGTGCAAAAGGGGATCCTCTTAGCCGACCGGCACCCGTAACACCGGGCCTCGTCCTCGGTGATGTTCGCCTGCGCAGCCAGCCACTTGAGCCCTTCGGGATCCTCTTTGGTGGAGATGAAGTACCGGCAGGCCTCGCAGTAGAGGCCGCAGACGGCGGCCAGTTTCTTATCTGGTTTGCCCGGGGCCAATCTCTTCTTTTTCGTCGTATCCCTCTCTCTCGGTGGACGCATGGCGCTTTCCCGGTCACTTGCACGACCGTTCCTTCTGTCTCCCTCCGCCGTCGGTCGGTCCCGTTGCAACGGGGGGCCGATCCGGTCCTGGGTGGTCGTCATATTACCAAGACCATACCAATTTAGGAAGAGTAAACAGATAAATGAGTTTCTGTCGCTGACACAGGATATGTCCGGTTGAGTAGCACAGATATGTCCGGTTTGTAGGGTTGCCGTTTGAGGTGACTGATGAGAAGAACCTGTCGCTCATCCCCGGTGTGCCGATGGTGCGTGACTACCTGCACGCCGGGATGGCCGACCGTTGCACTGAGAAGGGTCAGAAGTCGAGGTTCAACCCCGCAGAGAAGGTGTTGGCGCTGTAGGAATAGAACCGCCCGATGTTGGAATCGTTCTTGAACCATCGGTAGCCCGCGTAGGCCGAGAGGTTCTTCATGAGCATGTCGAGCTTCTTGAAGACGTTTGCCGTCAGCGTATGACTCGAATCGTCCCGTTTCTCGCCGGTAACGCTTCGAATATTGGCGTTTTCATACCGGGTCTTCCCGTAGACGTAGCTCAGGAGGACGGTGAAGTCCAAGGGGAATTCCTGCTGGGCCTGGACGCCGGCGCCGTTGTTGTAGTTGACGTAAGACGCCCCATCCGTGTCCGATTTTCCATAGAAGAGCCACGCGCCGAAATAGGTATTCCGTTTGTCCAGGAGGAGCGACGGGAAACTGAAATTTTGCTTCAGGACGACCGTGTGGTTCTTGCCGCTCCGGTTCTCCTCGGCATACTGGGGTGCATCGGTGAACTCCGCCTTCGCATAGGTGTAGTTCAGGTCTGTCCAGGTCCATTCGGCAGGCTGATAGGAGACTCCTGGCGTTGCCCCCCAGGACCAGTTGTGAGATGCCACGTTCAGCAGGGTCTTGGAGATGAAGGGGGTGATCCGGAACTGGAACCTGTCGGCCAGGTTCGTCTTGTAGTAGAGGCTCAAGATCCCGCTTTCTACATTGAACTCATTGTTCTTCATTTGGGTTGTCCCGTAGGCCCCGATGTTGACCCCCGCAAAGTGCCGGCCCGTGTTGACGAACTCATAAACACCGGAGAGGCTGTAGACGGTGCGCCAATCGGTCGTGGAGGAGACATCCTCGGGGCGGGTCTGCTCGGCGGGGATGAGGCCTACGTTGGAGTCATACTCCATTCCCAGGGAGAGGGAGACGGCCCAAGGTTTCTCCTTGGTCGGGCGTCCCGTCACCGCCGTCACCGCCGCCTGCCTCTCCATGCCGAAAATCTCTCCAAAGGCCCCTTCCAGGGTGGCGAGGATGCGATCGGCGCTCTTTCCCTCGGCGGACTGGGGTGCCGTTTCCCGGACCTTTCCCAGGTCGCCGATCCCTTCGCCGGGATTCCCGGAAAGGTACTTCGCCATGCCGAGATAATAGCGTGCCTTGGATCCCCGGGAACCGTCCAGGGAGAGGGCCTTTTCGAATAGTGGGATAGATTCCTGGTACTTACCGGCGAAAAAGAGGGCCGTGGCGTAGTGGTACGCCACTGGGGCCCGGTCCGGCTTCAATCGGTAATAGGCCTCCAGGTTTCCAATCGCTTCGGTGTATTTGCCCTGCCTCATCCGCACCTGCCCCAGGCGGTAGCGCAAATAGCCGAACGCCTCGGATTCCTGCATTCGTTTTGTCTCCATCATGGCCAGGACGATTTGGTAATAGCCGGCCGCCGCATCGTAATTTCCGCTCCGATACGCATGGTCCGCCCGGGCCGTGATATCCTGAAGGGATACCGCACCGTGGGCAACGACAGTGGAAAAACACAGGATGAAGGCGACGATGATGATTTTGATCTTCATGTTTTTTCCCCTTGAGGTCAATCGGAGACGATCTTCCACCCGCTGGTGAGTATGGCCTTTTTGAGGGCGTCCGATTCGTTCATGCCTTGAGCGGCATATTCTTTGGCCTTACCCAGTGTGTCGTCGAGCGCTCGGCTCATGGCCTGATATTCGGTCAGACCTTGCGCCTTGTAGCGTTCCACTGCATCGTTTTTGATGTATCCCGGTTTCACCAGAAATTCTATGGCATTGGCCTTGAAATTTACATCGTCTTTCTCCTCTTCGTCTTCCTCCCTCTTTTGTGCCATCTCCTTATTGTACTTCTCAAGACGGGCTTTGTATTCGGCATCGTCTTTTTTTTTGTCTTCCTGGCCTGTTCCGGTCGTTTCTCCATCGCGCTTATCGCCGGCATTCGATTCGATGTCGATTCTTCTTGCTTCGGACAGCATCGATTCCCCCAGGCCCGCGAGTTGCTTCAACAATCGCTGTTCTTCCTCGAGAAGCGTCTGAAGGTCCTTCTCCTTCGCCGAGGCCACTTCTGCCTCGGCCCAGGCTTCCTCCAGGACCTTTTTGCCAGTCTCTGCCGAAATCACCGCTTTTTCCGCTGCCTCCGCCGCCTCGGCCTTCTTTAACGCTACCTTGAAGGCGGCTTCTGCCTCTTTTCGGTCGGCGGAGGCGACTGCATCGCTTAGGGCCTTGTCCGCCGCTGCCTTGTCCGCCGCTGCTTTCTCTGCCGCCGCTTTCGCTGCAGCAACATTC
>CAYOGU010000370.1:0-3184 GCA_964403345.1 uncultured Syntrophus sp.
TGCCCGATGTGGCGGCGGACCTCCTGGGTCAGGCGAAAGGTCTTCCCCGAACCGGCCGAGGCGGTGACGAAGAGGCTCCTCACCATGACCGGCCTCCTGTCCGGTAGAGGTCCGGCCTGAGGCAGAGGGCCTTGTGGGGGCAGAAGGGGCAGCCCTCGGCCCGGGGGTTGGGGGCAAAGCGTTCAAGGGCCAGCATCCGGTCGAGGCGGCCGGCGATCCGGTCCATCGTGGCGCTGCAGGCGGCCAGGTCGTCATGGACGAGGCGGCCCTCGTAGTCGCCGCGGACCCTCGGCCTGAGGTAAAGATAGGACGCCTCCAGATTCTCGGGCGTCGCCCGTTCGTGGTGGAGGACGAGGTAGGCGTAGATCAGGAGCTGGAAGCGCCCGTCGAAGGAGTCGGGCTTTTCCACGAGGTCGGCCAGCCGGGTCTTCCCGGAGACATGCTCCTTCTCCCTGTATTTCAGGTCGGCGATGAGGAGCTTCTCCCCGCGGCGCTGCAGACGGTCGATCCGGCCCTTGAGCCGGTAGCGGCCTCCGCCGAAGGGTGCGGCGAAGTCGATTTCGGTCTCTGATACCTCGTCGGAGAAGAGGAGCGTCCGCCGGGTCCGCTTTTCCCAGGCGGCGATGTCGGCCAGATGGCTCTGGACAATGGCCTTGCGGACCGCCTGGTCGGGGAGATTTTCGCGGAGATCCGCGTCGGACTCCCACTGGCAGTCGAATCTTTCCTGCCACCGCTCGACAGCTGGAGGACAATCCTTCAGGTCAGCGAAGAGACGGTGGAGGAAATCCCCGATGAGGAGGTTGGCGTGTTCCTCCCCTTCAAAGCAGGACGGCGGCCTCACGCCGTCGATCTTCTCGATGATGAAGCGAAAGGGGCAGGTGAAGAAGAGCTTCAACGAACTGAAGGACCAGTCGTAACTCCGGAGCTTCTCTCTCAACTCGTCGGTATTCTCCCTGGCGGGGCTGCCGGTGGGCGCCTGGAGCGGCGCCGGAGCCATCAGCTTCCTGACCGCCTTTCGGCCGAACTCGGTGGCGAGAAAGGCGAAGTGGGGCGATGGCGCTTCGCCCTTTGCCTGGTCGTAGAGGGCGACGATGTGGGCGCTTTGGCCAAATCCGAGAAACTGCCGGAGGGCCAGGTCGTCCGCCTCGTACAGGGTCCGGTGGATGCGGGGCAGGTGGATCCAGTTCAGGTAGGGGCCGCTGAAGGGTCTCTTCGGGAAGACGCCGCTCGTCATGGGGAGGATGACGGCACGGCCGTAGGGGATCCCGGTCGCGTCCCCCATTCCCACGACCTGGATCGGGGCACTCCGCTGGCCACGCAGCCGGAGCTTCTTGGCGCTGATCAGGTACTCGGCCAGGGCCGGCCCCTCGTCGCCCATAAGCGCCCGGTGGCGTTCCAACTCGTCGCAGAGGGCAATCGCCCCCTCGAAGGCTGAACGGTCGGCCTCGTCGATCTCGTTCCACCGGCTTGTGAGTTCGGCGACGAGCTCCCGCCGGACCGCCGCGAATCCCCTGCCGCCCCGGAGCGCCCCGCGAAGGCGGTGGGCCGCTGCGAAGTGGGTGAAAGGGATCCAGGGGGCGAAGTTGACCATGCCGCCAAGGGGCCTGAAGAGGAGCTCCCAGAGGTAGAAAGAGAGCCTCTCGTCCATGGGGACGATGAGGAGTTGATCCGAGCGGTCCCGCGGGCCGCGCAGGAAGGCGTCGATCTCCGATGCCAGGAGGGCTGGCAGCGCGGCCCGCTCGGCCAGCTCGGAGAAATCGAGTCTGGCGCCCCCGCTCCGTCTTTCGGCGATGCCGATCCGCCGGACCAGGGCGAGGGCCGTCTCGTAGCCGGGCGGATCAGTAGGCATGTGGGGGCCGAAGAGCGGCGCGTCCACGAAGAGCCGATGATGGGGGATGCGACCGAAGAAGTCCCGGCTTGCCGGGGTCATGAGGGGGAGGCCCACGAAGCGTTCGGCCTCGCGGGGCGCCAGGTCGGCCAGGCGCCCCGCTTCGAAGGGCGGATAGAAGAGCCCTTCGGCGGCCAGGCGGGCGCGGAAGGCCTCCATCGTCTCGAAGAAGCCGTCGATCCTGGCGAGTTGTTCGGGACCGACCCTTTCCAGGCTGCGCAGTTCCCCGATGGTGACCGAGAACTCGGCAATCGCGGACAGGAAGGAGAGGAGCCGCTGGCTGTCGGCCGGCGGCTGGGGGACACCCGACTCCTGGCGCCGGAGGGCGTGGAAGCGCAGAAGCGCCTCCTCCTCCGGCACGGGCGTGCGCCCGGTCGCCTCGGCGATCCGGCCCGTCCGATAGTCGTCGAAAGCCAGTACCGTCGGCATGAGGCCGCCGATCCGGGTATGGATGAGGTGGTGCAGAAAGTCGCGGCCTCGGCCCGTCATCGAAACGATCGTGAACCCGTCCATATCGGGGTAATGGGGGCGGAGCCCTTCGATGAGGGCATCGACGGCCGGCCGAGGGGTGTCCGGCTGGCTGGGATGGACGCTTTGGGGCATGGCGGCGGATTCCTTCCCGGGTTGGATCACGGCATCGTCCTTCCGCCCTCGCTACGACGGCGCTGGAGAGGATGGACAGGCCTTTCGCGGCAGGAGTATACCCGTGTTTCGATCGTTATTCAACCGGATGCTCGGATACAGGGAGATAACGACACCTTTGATGGGGCCTGAAGGGTCAGTTCGTACGGGGCGGCGAAGTTCCTCGAATCCGACTTGCCGACTGCCAGCCGGTCTGGTTGGCCCTGCCTGCAGAGTCGTTAGGTCTTTTCGTACCGGAAGTTGAGGTCTCCGAAGTCTCCATGGGAATATTCCATGGAGGCGCAGTCATTGCTCAGGATGTCGGTCATTTGCCTGGTGGCGTGTACTGTTATCTTAACAGGTCCTGAACGCCGGCGGGGCAACGGACGTGCAGGACGGGGGCGTCAAACTTTGCGCGCGGAATCCTGTGGTCCAGCATCCATGCACGCAGACTTGCACGGATCTGGCAGAGGGCAGAGGAAAGCAGGCCCGTTCAGACGCATCCTCTGACCCTCTTTGCCGGAGTGCCGGCGATCTGCGGAAAGGCCCTCTGTTAACCCTGCTCCTTTGCGTCGTTTTTCCGGACCAGATTCGCCACGTTGTTGTCGTCGAGGAAACCTTCGAACAGGATCAGATCAGGGTGCCGGTCGAAGGTCTCCCACCCTTCGACGACAA
>CAYOGU010000371.1:0-3183 GCA_964403345.1 uncultured Syntrophus sp.
GTCATCACCCCCTTTGGATTTCGGAAGAACCGTCCTCGGAATCAGGCCATAATTAACGGGATACCCAAGATACTGCACGTACCGCGGGGCACCGTTTTTCTGCTCCAGCTCGATCATTCCGGTCTTCTTAATCGTTTCATATTTGGCCGTGGTACCGGCGGGAATCTCGATAACGGCATTGACCGTACCGTCGAGATTATGCGGATCATAGCCGGTCAGGAAGTTCCTTTCACCTTTCAATACAGAAACTTGCGCCGTCACATCGGAAGCGCCTGCCAGGGGAACGCCGGCCGTACCCCCCCAAAAAAAGAGCACGAGTGCGCATCCGAGCATAACCATGTTTTTCATTCCGATTCTTTTCATCTTTCCTCAGCTCCTTTTCTTGATCGAGATCAATTCCTTCCTAGGATGGATCGTCGTTTTGCGCCGCCTTTGGTTTTTTGACCTTTTTGGGTTTTTCAGCCGTCGCGGCGGTGCCAACACTTTCAACCTTTGGAACCGGCGACACCTCAACCTTGGGCACGGTCAGTTCAACGACCGGGGCAGAAGGCATTGCCTTGGGTGAAGCGGGAGCCCCCGGCATTACGACGATATGCGGCCGGCTCTTGGTTTTGGGGTCATCGTAGGCCAGTTGCGGGCTCTTCATGAGCGGTTTGGCGATGTCAGCGTGGGCGTAATCCAAAAGGTAGTAGACAGGTCCCCAACCGAAGTTGCCGGTATCAACCGTTTCCCGGATCAGTTTGGCAGCATTCACCAGTTGCTCCGGCGTGCGATCGGTGTTGTGCTTGGTGTAACGGCCGGACTTGTTGTTGATCGTCCAGAGCTTACTCTCCTTGTCGAACAGGATTTCACCGCTGATGCGGCCGGGACCGCCGGCCAGGGCGGAGACATGACCAAAATTTTCAGTAGTGCCGGGTTTGCGTTTGGACCGGTCTTCCGGACGGAAGAAGCCTTTCGCATAGGTCCGTCCATAAGGATGGGCGGCTTCCTGGATGATGACCAAACGGCCCTCCCCATCGATGACCCAGTTGTAGGGGGCCTTCTTGGAATCGATCACGCCCGGATGATCCTTCGTGACCACCTGGAGATAGGGGTTCAGCATCACCTTGCCATTTTTATCCGCCTCATAGTACTTGATATAGGCGGGCTGGGACATCATGCCGTACAACTGATCGAGGTCCTCAGCCGCACCGACGGGCAGTGCGACACAGGACAACAACAAAACATACAGAAAAATTTTGAAAATGGTTCTCATCGTCAAATACCTCCTGGGCCGTTATTGAAATACTCTGAATTCAAGAACTACCGTTGTTTCCCCACCCCTCCGGGATCTTGCTACTCTACAATGGGTCTCTTCATGAACACGCGAACCTTTGAACCGCCCCATTTCCCACTGTCCGGCAGGGCCAGTTTTCCCAATTCGTCATGCAGCACCTGGTTGATAAATGCCTCACCGGCGGCATGGATTTTTCCGGATTCATAATAATCGAGATCCTCGTACCCATAGGAAAAGTCGTACAGAAACGTTTTCCCTCCCTCCTGAAGCGCCCAACCCTCCATCGATATTCCGCAGGGTTCGGTTCCGGGCAGCACCACAAAACCCGGCCGCATCCGGTAGGAATAGGCCTTGTTGGAGATCAATCGGGTGCCGGGGGGAAGGCCCAATCCCAGCAACTCCGGCATATACCGGCCGAAGTCGCCAAGCGTCATCGCCGCCAATTCATCACGCCTGAGGGTAAAGGATACGCCCTTTTCCACATAACCATTCAACCGGCCATCCACCCCCATCCCGACATTCTCCTGGCATTCCGCCTGGGTTTCGACCCCCTTCACCGCCAGCGGGGTGGCCACCACGCGCTCCACGTCATCGGGACAGATGGCCTTCACGGTCACGCCAACCGATTTGTCCGGTTTGCCTTCCTTGAACTTTGTCGAAAGACGGATCAGGTATCCCTTCTGCCACAGTGCCTGATCAGCCGTATCGAGATATTCCTTCGTAGAGAGGTTGACCTGGAGAGGATTCTTCTCCCTTTCCGTAACTGTAAAACCCCGCTTCGCGGCTGCAGCTTTGATTTGCCCCCAGAGGGTTTTGAGAGCCTCTTCGGGGGCTTCCCCGATTTTGGCCGGATCGATCAAAAATTTATACTCCCGGCTGTTCACATCGCGCAGTTTGGGTGCCGGATATTTCTCGATGAGCCGCGCATAGAGCGGCTTGTCTTCCCCTGCTGCCGAACCCATACCGCAGGAACCGATCAACACGCCCGCAATCAGAAGCCCCACAACCATATTTTTGATCATATTTTCACCTCCTTGAAACATGCATGTCCTCACCTTTGGCCGGGTGTTCTGAGCACCCTGATGGTAGTGGAGTGGCCGTTCAACACGTTTTCCCGCACCAGATACGGGATGCCCAGATATCATAACCGAGGAGCGAGGTATATCGTGGAATACGCCGAGAGGTGGGGTTTACAGCACATACGGAACAGATGACCATTCTGCTACCGCCTCTTCCCGATGAATTTATAGAAACAACCTTCATTTTCAGCGTGACTTTAGGGAAATCATCCGATAAGATCAAATTATTTGTCATTATAGACTCGATAAGGATTTCTAATGAACATCGACCAACTAAAGGCCTTCCACAAGATCGCCGCCACAGGGAGTTTCACGAAGGCGGCCCATGAGCTCTTCCTGACCCAATCGGCGGTCAGCCAGCAGATCCGCGCCCTGGAGGATGAGGTCGGCGGAAGGCTCTTCGACCGCTCCGGGAGAAGGATACACCTGACCGGGGAAGGCGAGATCCTGCTGACCTATGTGAAGCGTCTCTTCGATCTGCACGAAGAGATCGAGATACTCTTCGGCAGCCTCAGAACCCTGCAGAATGGCAAAATCACGGTGGGGGCCACGGCGGTGATCGGAACCTACTTCATGCCCGCAGCCATCAGCGCCTATCACCGGCAGTATCCTGGAATCGAAATCGATCTGCGGATGGGAAACTCGGGACAGATCATGAGGATGATCCTGGATCGCGAGGTGGATCTGGGCATCGCCGGGATGGTCAAGAAACACCCATCCCTGGAGAGCGCCTTTGTCCATCGGGAGAAACTGTTTTTCGTCTGCTCCCCCATGAATCCTTTGGCCTCCCGCAAAAAAGTCACCCTCAGCGAACTCGGCGGGCTTCCC
>CAYOGU010000372.1:0-3170 GCA_964403345.1 uncultured Syntrophus sp.
GGCTATGCCAAGAAGGACGATCTGGAGTATGTCCTCGAGCTGGTCGGCATGGCCTACGAGCATCACCCGGAACTGGCCCCGACGGAGGAGATCCTCGCAAGCTACAAAGGAAAGAGGATCGCCTGGCCCCAGTACGAGCGGCAATTCAAGAAGCTCCTGGCCTCGCGGGATCCCCTGAAGGGTTCTTCCCTCCTCAAGGAGCCGGGACCGATCTGCCTCCTCTGCGCCGAGGACAAGCCCACCCAGTGCCACCGGCGGCTCGTGGCGGACCATATCGCCGGACGCCTCCAGCGGGTCGAGATCCGGCACCTGTAAGGGGAGTCAAGGCGGAGTACCGACCGCATCCGACACTTTGGGTCCCTGACACTCGCGAGGCATCCGGACCGCATGGGAGCACCAAGGCCCTCTCGCAACCGATTCCTCATTCCATCGGGCATGATCGTGATGCCTTCTTGTTTGGCGGTTCACCCGCGAACGAGGCGCAGGGGTTCGCCGACAGCCGACCAGTAGGGGAGGGCGACGAAGAGGATCACCAGGTAGGCGGCCAGGGTCATCCAGAGACCGAAGCGGAAGATCTCCCCTGCCGTGAGGTGGCCGCGCTCGTAGATTACCAGAGACGAAGCGCTCTGGGCCGCATAGTACAGGACCGCGTCCCCGGCGATCATGGCCCCGAGGCCGCAGATGAGGGGGTTCACGCCGGTCGCCGTGCCGATCGACATGGCGATGGGGATCGTCGTGGCCAGAAACCCCGTGATGTTGGGGATCAACAGACGGATCGGCGCGGCGACTAGGAGCAGCAAGACCAGGACGAGGATCGGCTCCCGCGAGAAGGCCGGCGTGCTGCCGGCGATCGACAGGGCGATCCATTGGCTGGCGCCGCTGCTGGCCAGGGCCCGGGCCAGCGAGAGCGACGAGGCCAGGACGAAGAAGTTGGCCCAGCCGAATCCCTTCTCGAAGTCCCTCCAGCTCAGGACGCCGATCCCCGGGGTGATCAGGAGGATCCAGGCCAGGATCGCCGGCAGGGCGGGGTTCCAGTGGTGGATGAAGTCGGTCAGCCACATCAGCGAAGCCCCGAGGGTGATGACGAGGGTCCGGATCTCCTTTCCCGAGAGGGGGCGCGGTCCAATGGTCTCCAGAGGGGCCAGCGGGAGCGCAAATCCGCGGCGGTAGAGGATGTAGAGGAGGACCGATCCGATGACCAGCAAGGCCCCGTATGGGACGAGCATCAGGACCAGCCAGCGGCTCCAGGAGATCCCGCCGATCAGCGAGGCCGCCAGGACCGGGGTGATCCCTCCGGTCAGGAGGATCGTGGAGGCCAGACGGTTGATGGAGTTGAGGGCCAGCATGACGGCCTTGACCAGGGGGGCCCCAGGGGGGACCCGGCCCAGTTCAAGCGCCTGCTCGTAGACGTGGATGAGGATTCCCGTACGGGTCGTCGCCGATGGAAGCAGGAGCGTCATCAGCGGGAAAGAGAGAAGCATCTGCAGGAAGAGGGTTCTTGAGCTTCCCTTGCTGCGTCTGAGGAAAAAAAGCGCCACCCGCTCGGCCAGGCCGCTCTGGGAGACCGCCAGGCCCAGCGTCAGGACGCCGACTAGGAAGTAGGCCACCGGTTCCGCGAAACCCACCAGGGCCTCCCCCAATCCCTTAACACCGCCGGACAAGGTGAGGGCGATGACGACCAGAAGCCCGGTCACGGAGGCGGGGATCGCGTCGGTGCACCACAGGCCGATCGCCATGACGGCCACGGCCAGGACCCGCTGTCCCGCGACGGAGAGACCCTCGGGCGTGGGGAGGGCCATCAGGACCACGGCCAGGCCGATCAGAAAGGCGGTCGTCCCGAAGGCCCGCCATTCCCCCCCGGTCCTTTCCGATCCGCCATTTCCTGCCGAGGGATGATCGTCCTGTGTTGTCAAGGGATTCGCCTTTCTGCTTGAAGCGTTCCGTAGCCAAGTGTCATTCAGGGGGTGTCCTCAGCAGCTCCGCCTATCTGGAATCCGCAGCCGTTCGTAGATTCCCGCCTCCCGGTGGAAGAGGGCGCACTCGCCGACCTCTGCCGCCCCGACGATCAGGATGTACCGTTCTTCGCGTCGGAGAACGACCTTCTCCCCGGCCGGGACCGGCTCGCGCGTGATTCGGTCCCCCGCCTTCCGGAAGAGGACGGGCAGGTGGGAGTGGCCGCAGAAGAGGGTGTGGAATGTGGTTTCGGCGAAAAGCCGGGCAGCCCGCTCCGTGTTTCCCCGATCGATCGGTTCGTAGAAGGCCCGGAATCTCTCCTCCGGCAGGGAATGGGCGAAACAGAGGCCGTCGAGGGTGCGCGTGACGGGCACGCCGCGGAGAAACCCCAGGAGTTGCGCCTCTTCCCCGGGGGAGGGCTTGGCGTCGGCCAGCAGGGTCTCGATGAGGAAATCGTTGTTCCCCTTGACGGCCAGGACGTTGTGTTCACGAAGGAGGCGGATCGTCGCCGCAGTCCGGTCGTGACGGACCGAATCGCAGAAGTCCCCAAGGTGGAAGAGGGCCGAGGCGCCGCTCCTGCGGAGGAGGCGGATCGCCTCCTCCGTGGCCTCCAGGTTCCCATGGCTGTCGGCGATGAGGCCGATGGAGCCGCCGGAAAGATCCGCTGTCCTATCCACCTTGCTTCCCTTCCTGTCCTCTGTTCCTGGGGCTTTTGCCGTGGCGCTCCTTGAGCTCCCGCCGGAGGACCTTGCCCACCGCGCTCTTGGGGAGCTCATCGATGAATTCGACGAGCTTGGGGACCTTGTAGGGGGCCAGGGTCTTTTGGCAGTGGGCGATGATCTCCTCTGCGTCGGCGACTTCCCCGGGCTTCAGGACGACGTAGGCCTTCACCGTCTCGCCGCGGTACTCGTCGGGGATGCCGATCGCGCTCGCCTCCAGGACCTTGGGATGCGAGAAAAGGGCCTCGTCCACCTCTCGGGGGTAGACGTTGTAGCCGCCGGCGATGATCAGGTCCTTCTTCCGGTCCACAAGGGTCAGGTAGCCGTCGGCATCGAGGAAGCCGATGTCCCCCGTGTAGAGCCAGCCGTCCTTCAGGACCTTCGCCGTCTCCTCGGGCTTTTGGTAGTAGCCCTGCATCACCTGCGGACCCCGGAAACAGACCTCGCCCGCCTCGCCGGCGGCAAGCTCGCGCTGCCCCGTTTCTGCATCCACGATCT
>CAYOGU010000373.1:0-3160 GCA_964403345.1 uncultured Syntrophus sp.
GAGGCTGGCAAAGATCTGGCAGATCTCTTCCCGGACCTGCGTCACCGGATGGAGCCGGCCCGGCCGCGTTCCCCGGCCAGGAAGCGTCACATCGATCCGTTCGCGCAGGAGGGTCTCCTCCCGCTTCGAGGAGGCCAGTCCCGCCAGGGCCTGATCGATCCTGGCGGAGAGCTCCTCCTTGATCTCGTTGCAGCGCTTTCCGAACTGGGTTTCTCCTCGGGAGGCACATTCCCGATGTTGCGCAAAAGCGAGGTCAGAAGCCCCTTCCGTCCCAGATAACGGGTGCGGACGGTCTGGAGGTCCTCCTCCGTTCCGGCTTTCAGGAGATCGGCCTCCGCCTGCTTACGAAGCGCCTCCAACTCTGCCGTCATGCCGCCCGCTCGCCCTTTGCGATGGTCACGATTTCGGAGAACCCACGGGGATCGTGAATGGCAAGGTCCGAGAGGACCTTGCGGTCGATCTCGACACCGGCCT
The DNA here is from genome assembly GCA_964403345.1 of uncultured Syntrophus sp. Taxonomy (GTDB): domain Bacteria; phylum Desulfobacterota; class Syntrophia; order Syntrophales; family UBA5619; genus JAKAFS01. The sequence goes on from CAYOGU010000373.1 coordinate 475, forward strand.
TGTGCATCCCGTTAATCAGCCGGCTGTAGGTGATGTCGTTCAGTCTCGCGGCGGCACTGATACGAGTGATCCAGAGCCTTCTGAATTCCCGCTTCCGGACCTTCCTGTCCCGGTAGGCATAAGCCATGGCATGGTTGACCGCCTCCGTGGCCGTTCTGAGCAGTCTGCTCCTGGCCCCGAAGAATCCCTTGGCCGCCTTCAGGATCTTCCTTCGTTTTTTGTGAGCCGTCAAGCTTCGTTTTACCCTCGGCATTGCTTCAATCTCCTCATCTCATTGATCTATCTCGAACCAGCCCCCGCCGATCGGCTACAGGTAGGGGATCAGTTTCTTAAGCATTTTCTCATTGGTCTTGTCAACAATAGTCGATTTCCTTAGTTGTCTCTTGCGCTTAGTCGTTTTCGGCGTCAAGATGTGCCTCGTGTTGGCATTGTTCCTCTTGACCTTCCCCGTTCCCGTCACGGTAAAACGTTTCGCCGCGCCCCGGTGTGTCTTCAGTTTTGGCATTCCATCACCCCTGTTTCATAGTCGATCCTGAACCCTCTGCGGATCCAGACATGATTCCCGGTTCATAACCTCCCGCCACCCTGCTTCTGGGATTCCGGCCTCACTTCTTCGGCGAGATGACCATGACCATGTTTCTTCCCTCCAGTTTCGGTTGCTGGTCGATCACGCAACCATCGGCGAGGGTATCCCTGAGGTTTTCCATGATCCTCCTGCCGATATCGGTATAGGCAATCTCGCGTCCCCGGAACATCATGGAGATCTTCACCTTGTTGTGCTGGTCAAGGAACTTCTTGATGTGTTTCAACTTGACCTCCAGGTCGTGTTCTTCCGTCTTGGGTCTCAGACGAATCTCCTTGACCTGGATGACTGTCTGGCTCTTCTTGGAGACCTGGACTTTCTTGCTCTGCTGGTACCTGAACTTCCCATAATCCATGATCCTGCAGACGGGCGGTGCCGCGGTAGGAGAGACTTCCACCAGATCGAGCCCGGCCTTGGCCGCTTCCGCCAGGGCATCCGTAAGAGATATCACCCCCAACTGCTTCCCTTCCATATCGATCACCCGCACCTGGGAAGCCCTGATCTCACGGTTGATCCTCAAATCCTTAGCTATGGGTCACCTCCAGACATTTAAAGAATTTATTTGAATTGGGCACACTGTTCCCGGACCAGGGTCGTGAAAGCCTCCAGCCCCATGGAACCAAGGTTCTGACCGTCCCGCTGCCGCGGGGAAATCTGTTCCGAAGCCACCTCACGGTCGCCGACTACCAGCATGAACGGAGTCTTCTGCATCTGGGCCTCCCGGATCTTGTAGCCCAGTTTCTCATTACGGAAATCCCCTTCCGCGCGGATTCCCGCCTCGATGAGGCGTTTGCGGACCTCCTGGCCCCAGGGGATGTGCTTGTCCGTCACCGTCAGGACGACCGCCTGGACAGGCGACAGCCACAAGGGGAAGGCCCCCGTGTATTGCTCGATGAGGACCCCGAGGAACCGCTCAATGGCCCCCAGGATCACCCGGTGCAGCATGACCGGCCGGTGTTTTTCGCCATCCTCGCCGATGTAGCTCAGATCGAAGCGCTCCGGCAGGGTGAAGTCGCACTGGATGGTCGCACACTGCCACTTCCGCTTCAGGGCGTCCTTCAGTTTGAAGTCGATCTTCGGACCGTAGAAGGCCCCGTCGCCCTCGTTGACCTCGTAGGTCATCTGGTTGTCCCTCAGGGCGCCTTCCAGGGCTGTGGTGGCCAACTCCCAGTCCGCATCGGAACCGATGGAGTTTTCCGGGCGGGTGGAAAGCTCCACCTCGTATTCGAAACCGAAGATCCCCATGGCGTAACCGACGAAATCGGCAATGGCCCGGATCTCGCCGTTGAGCTGCTCGGGGGTGCAGAGGATATGGGCGTCGTCCTGCGTGAACTGGCGCACCCGCAGAAGGCCATGAAGTACCCCGGCCTTCTCATGGCGGTGAACCGTCCCCAGTTCGAAATAGCGCAACGGAAGGTCCCGGTAGGAGCGGATCTTGGACTTGTAGATCAGCATGTGGGCAAGGCAGTTCATTGGCTTGATCCCGTAAGACTGCTCGTCCACCTCGGTGAAGTACATGTTCTCCCGGTAGTGGTCGAAATGCCCGGACCGCTTCCACAGCTCCGCCTTGAGGATCTGCGGGCCGATAACGATGTCGTAGCCCCGCTTGAGATGCTCCCTGCGCTCCCACTCCTCGATGATCGTCCGCAGCAGGGCGCCTTTGGGGTGCCAGATGACCAGACCCGCACCGGCCTCCTCGTTGAGCTGGAAGAGATCCAACTCCCGCCCGAGACGGCGGTGGTCGCGCTTGCGGGCCTCTTCCAGGATCCTAAGATACTCCTCCAGGGCCTCCTGCGTGGCAAAACCGGTCCCGTAGATGCGCTGGAGCATCTTGTTGCGTTCGTCGCCCCTCCAGTAGGCCCCGGCCACATTGAGGAGTTTGAAGGCCCGGATCATTCCCGTGGACGGGACGTGGGGGCCGCGGCACAGGTCGACGTAGCCGCCCTGGAAGTAGAGACTGACCGTCTTCACGTCGGAGGGAAGATCGTTGATCAGTTCGACCTTGTAATTCTCGCCTTTCTTCCTAAAGAACGCAACCGCCTCTTCACGGCCCATCTCGCGGCGCTCGAAGGGGGCGTCCGCCGCAGCGATCTCGCGCATCCG
>CAYOGU010000374.1:0-3135 GCA_964403345.1 uncultured Syntrophus sp.
CGCTCAGGCAATTGCCGCCGCGACCGCTCCGCTTCGCCGGCAGGAGGCACCGAAAAATATTCAAATCACGCCCTAAAAATCCATCCTCCCGGCACAGGGCATGGGGTATAAAAGGGGAATGGCAAACCCGTCCTCAGGTAAGGGAAAATCGCCCGTCCTGTGTTGCTTTTTGAACGATTTTCAATTATATAGACAGCAGGAAGTCCCCTCGTCACGGATCGTCACGGAGGTGGGTATGCCGTTGGTTGCCTTCTATTTCCAGCTTCACCAGCCCTTCCGCTTGCACCCCGACCGCAACAAGTTCCTCTGGGAGGAGCAGAACCGGGCCATCTTTCTGAAGGTCTCCGAAAAGTGCTACCTGCCCGCAACGCGGATGTTCAAGGCCCTGATCCGGGACTATCCGGAATTCAGGATCACCCTGGGGATGTCCGGGACCTTCCTGCGGCAGGCGGAACTCTACCGGTCGGAGCTGGTCGACGAGCTCTGCGGCCTTCTCGATGCGGGCCGGAAAAACGCCCAGGTCGAATACCTCGACGAGACCTATTACCATTCCCTGACCAGCCTTTTCGAAGACCCCCAGAAGACGGAGTTCCGGGAGCAGGTCTATCTCCACCGCGAGATGATGAAAAGGATCTTCGGGATCTTCCCAACGTCCTTCCGGAACACGGAGCTGATGTATAACAACAACATCGCCATGGTCGTGGCCGACATGGGCTACCGGTCGATCCTCTGCGAGAAGCGGGACGACATGTACACCGGCAAGGATACCCCCATTTCGCCCAACGCCGTGTTCCGGGCCAGGGACACGAACCTGATCGTCATCCCCAGGAACCGCGAACTGAGCGACGACATCGCCTTCCGCTATCCCCACAACCCCATCTCCCCGGGCCAGTACGCGCAATACCTGGCCCGGATCGACGGGGAGGCGGTCCTGCTCGGCTACGATTTCGAGCACATCGGGGAGCACATCTGGAGCGACAAGGGGATCTTCGAGTTCTGGGAGGGCCTCCCGGAGGCCCTGGCCGGGCATGCCAACCTGATCGTGGCCACGCCGAGCCAGATCGCCCAGAAATTCACGAACGCCGAATGCCCTGAACTGAACATCCACGGCCTTTCCACGTCTTCATGGGCGGATACGGGCCGGAACACCTTCGGCTGGCTGGGGAACCCGACCCAGTACGAGCTTTTCAGGGACATCGAGCGGATGGAACCGGAGGCCCGACGCGCAGGCGGGGAACTGCTGACCCGCTGGCGCCATCTGACGACCTCCGACCACGTCTATTTCCTCCACGAGCGGATCGGCGAGGACCACGCCGTGCACGCCTACTTCAACCCCTACGAGGGGTCCATCGCCCGGCCGACGCACATCCTGACCCGGAAGATCGACACCCTGGAGACGAACATCCAGCATTTCGAGATCCTCAAGGAGAGGGAAAAGACGGCCGTCCTGATCATCTCCCCGGAAACGGGACGCCTGCCCGAGGACATGGGCGCGCTGGCGCCGTTCATATCCGGGAAAAGCGGCGGCCAGGGGGAGGTGGTTTCCGCGCTCTGCGAGGGGCTCACCGAGCGGGGGATCGACGTCCATTTGGTCATCCTCAACCTCAAGAAGCGCTTCCAGAGGGAATCCCAGATGAGCGAACGGCAGTGGCGCGAAGTCCGCTACCGGATCGACTCGGAAAAGATCCACCTGGTCAGCTCCTCGATCTTCGCCGACAACCTGAGCGCCTACTCCGGGGACCCGATCCTCACGGCGGCCGAATTCCAGCGGGAAATCGTCAATAACGTGATCAAGGTCATCCGCGCGCGCCACGAGGGAAGGCTGATCGTCCACAGCCACGACTGGATGGCGGGGGGGGCGATCACCGCCTATGCCAGCGCGACCGGGGTGCCCGTCCTCCACACGGTCCACAACGTCTTCACGGCCTGCATCCCCCTGAACCTGCTCATGGGGATCGACGTCAAGGGGCTGTCGGACCGGATATTCTTTTCGGAATCGAACGGGAAAAACTGCATCGACTGCCAGGCCACGGCGATCAAGAACGCCACGATCATCAACTTCGTCGGGGAGAGGTTCCTCCACGAGGTGGTGGAGGACTACTTCCTGGACCGGGAGCTGGTCCCCGCCAGCGTGCGCCAGGAGGTCAAGCAGAAGTACTACCACGACGCGGCAAGGGCGATCCTCAATGCCCCGTCGTCCCTGATGTATCCCGAGACGTGCGCGGCCCTGGCCAGGAAGTACGGGCCGGACGACGACGTCATGGAAGCCAAGCGGGACAACCTCGTCGAATTTCAGCGCAGGACCGGCCTGGCCGTCAACCCCGAGGCCCTGCTTTACTTCTGGCCGTCCCGGCTGGATCCGGTCCAGAAGGGGGTCGAGCTGCTCGAGGAGGTGATCTGGCGCTTCTCGCAGGACAACCCGGACGTCCAGATCGCCATCGTGGCCGACGGAATCGGCAACGACCGGACCCATATGGACAGGCTCGGCGGGATGGCCTGCGCCTCGGGAGGCCGGATCTCCTACCACCCCTTCGACGAGGAGCTTTCGCTGCTGGGCTATGCGGCTGCCTGCGACGTCTTCGGGGCGTCCCTCTACGAGCCCTGCGGCCAGATCGACCAGGTCGGGAACCTCTTCGGCGCCACGGCCACGAACCGCAACACCGGAGGCTATCACGACAAGATCCGCGAGCTGAGGCTCAAGTCGGAGGGAGCGCCGCAGGACGTGGGGAACGGCTTTTTGTTCCGGGATTACGACGCGGGGGGCCTGAGGTATGCCCTGAACAAGAGCCTGGCTTTCCACAGGCTGCCCCTGGACGTGAGGGAGAGGCAGGTCCGGCGGATCATGCGCCAGGCCCGCGAACGCTACAGCCTCGATCACATGATCGCCGAATACATCCGGATCTACGAACGGCTCAACAACGGCCGGCCAATCGCCTAGGCGCGGCGCCGAGGCTCCGGCCCGCGGGCGCGCCTCAGGCCGAGAGGCTCTTTTTGACCTTCACGGCGATGGCGTTGACGCGGCGCATGGCCTCCTGCTCGTCGATGGTCAGCAGGCGGCGGCCCTGCATGACGATCTTCCCGTTGATCAGGACGGTATCCACGTCGGCGCCGCCGACCGCGTAGGTGAGATGGGAG
>CAYOGU010000375.1:0-3135 GCA_964403345.1 uncultured Syntrophus sp.
GGGATGACGCCCAGGACGTTCACGCCCCGCTGCTTGATCCGCGGGAGCCGGGTGTCGCGAAAGTCGTCGAGGTTGGCGACCTTGTTGATGATGACGCCCTTCAGGGGGGCGTCGTTCAGCCGGACGTACTGGCTCATGAAGGTCAGGTCGTCGAGGATGGCGTCCTCGTCTCCGCTGGCCACGACGATCAGCGGGGCGCTGAGCTGCCTGGACAGGGTGACGGCGTCCAGGTAGACGGAACTGCCGTAGGTGATGTCCTTGCCGCATTCGCAGAAGAAGAGGTCCTTGCCCTCCCCGACGCTGTCGAGGAGCTCCCGGATCTTCTCCTTGGTGGTCTTCTCGTCGAGCATGTACAGGAGCTTCGAGTGGTGGAACCCGATGCTCATGTCCTCGGGATTTTCCCTGAGGCCGAAGATGTTGGTGATCAGGGCCGCGTCATAATCCCAGAGCCTTTTCTTCCGGTAGAGGAAGCGTTCCCCGAAGGGCTTGATGTAGCCCACGGTCCGGCCCAGGGCCTTGGCGATGCCGATGATGACGCTGGTCTTTCCAGCGCTGGGGCGAAGGGATGTAACGACGTACTTGAGCATGGATCCCACCTCTCGTTGTCATGGTTCCGCATGGTTCCTCCCCGGTGGCCGGTCGTCACCGGCGGGGGCGGGCTGCGGATCGGCGGCTACCCCCGGAAGGCCATCTTCAAATCGTACACGCCGGCGTCGCTCTTCTTCTTGATGTCGAACCCGCCCTTCTCGAACACGTGCAGCATGGCCTTGTTGTCGATGAGGACCTCGGCCGTGAATCCCAAAAGGCCCTCCCTCTTGGCCAGATAGGTCAGGTAGGAGAGCAGCTCCGTCCCGATGCCGCGGTTGTGGTAGTCGTCGCGGATGGCGAAGGCCACTTCGGCGGTGTGCGACTGCTCGTCGATGCCGTACTGGCCGATCCCGACGATCAGCTCGTTCTCGGCCGTGCCCAGAACGGCCAGGATGACCACCTCCTGGGTGTAGTCGATGACGACGAAATCCTGGAGGCGCTCATGGGGCATGTCCTTGCGCTTCGACAGGAAGCGGCGGTTCAGGCTCCGGTCGGACAGGGCGTAGAAGAAGTCCTTGATCAGGGGTTCGTCGCTGATCTTGACCGGGCGGAGGAAGACCTGGAGGCCGGTCTTGGTCGTGCGGTGCGTCTCCAGGTTCTCGGGGTATTCTCCGCGCTTCCCCGGGATGAAGGCCTGGTCCTTGTAGATGATCCCCCGTTTCTTCGCCTCGTCGATGAGCCAGGGGCGGAATTTGGGGTGGGCGATGGAGATCAGCGACATCGCCCGCTCCCGGACGTTCTTGCCGTGCAGGTAGGCGATGCCGTATTCGGTGACGACGTAGCGGACGTCCCCCCGGTTGAGGGTGATGCCCGCCGACTCCCTCAGGGAGGGCACGATCCGGGAGATGGTGTCGTTCATGGCCGTGGATTTCATCGCCAGGATGGTCCGCCCCCCAGGCGCCAGCAGAGCCCCCCGCATGAAGTCGTGGTGGCCGCCGACCCCGCTGTAGAAGGTGCCGCCGATGGATTCCGAGGTGGCCTGGCCGGTGAGGTCGATCTCCAGGGCGCTGTTGATCGCCACCATGTTCCTCTGCCGGGCGATGTTGAGGGGGTTGTTGGTGAAATCGATGGTCCTGAACAGGACCGACGGGTTGTCGTTGAGGAACGCGTAAGTGGCCCGCGTCCCCATGGAGAAGGCGGCGACGGTCTTTCCCGGGGTGAGGCTCTTGCAGGAGTTGTCGATGACCCCGGCCTTGATCAGTTCCACAAGGCCGTCGCTCAGGAGCTCCGTGTGGACCCCCAGGTGCTTCTTGTGGAAGAGGTTGGCCATGACCGCGTTGGGCAGGCCGCCGTACCCGACCTGGATGGTGTCCCCGTCCTGGACGAGCCGGGCCACGTAGTTGCCGATGCGCTGCGTCGTCTCGGTCATGGGGATCGCCTTGAGTTCCAGCAGGGGTTCGTCGCGGGGGATGATGAAATTGACGTCCTTGATGTGGATGAAGCCGTCCCCGTGGACCCGGGGCATGTGGGCGTTGACCTGGGCGATGATCATGGAGGCCCTGTCGGTCGCGGCCTTGACCATGTCCACGCTGATCCCGAGGCTCATGTAGCCGTGCTCGTCGGGGGGGCAGGTCTGCACCAGCGCCACGTCGATCTTCACGGCTCCGCTCCGGATCAGGGCGGGCACGTCGGAGAGCGATATGGGGGTGTAGTCGGCCAGGCCCTGGTTGACCGGCCCGCGGGTGTTGTTCCCGATGAAAAAGGAGTTGTGGCGGAAATTCCGCTTGAACTTTGGGTCGGTATAGGGGGCGATCCCGAAGGAGTAGACGTGGATGATCTCCGTGTCGAAGAAGGCCTTCGGATGGGACTCCACGTAGTTGACCATCGCCCGGATCAGGTACTGGGGCTCCCCGCACCCCGAGGCGACGAAGATATGGTCCCCCCGGCGGATATGACTGAAGGCGACTTCTTCTTCGGCGAATTTTTCGGGGTAGATCTTTTTCCAGTCGTCCAGCGACCGGAACTTATTTTCAACTTCCATCGGGAAAATCCCCTAAAGATTCGATCAAAGGGCGAAAATCCTTCTTAAAACGGGCCATACTAAACATTATGGCCGCGGCGTGTCAAGCAAAGAATGCAGGGGCCTGGGGGCCAAGGGTGGCAAGGGAGAGCCGGGGGCAGGGGAGAAACAGGAGGAGTTCCGGAGGACCTGACTCCCGCCGAGTTCAATTTGCCGGAATTGTCAACGAGAGCTTGCCGCCCATCCTCCCTCGAACAGGCGCCTACAGCTTGCATACATTCTCGGCAGCCGGACCCTTGGCACCCTGGACGACGTCGAAGCCGACCCGGTCGCCTTCATCCGGCGATTTGAAACCTTCCCCCTGGATCGTGGAATGATGGACAAACAGGTCCTTGCCGCATCGGGCCATGGGGCCTGGCCGTCACCCGGTCAGCGGCTTTTTCCCAAAGAGGAGAACCGCTTCGCGTTCGCACCTGTTTTCTGCCGGCGGATCTTAGGCCCGGGCTCGGGGATCGATGGGTCTTGATACTCGATCTCGGTGATTTTCATGGCCTTGTTCCAGCCGAACCGGTCGGTGCTCACATTGC
>CAYOGU010000376.1:0-3132 GCA_964403345.1 uncultured Syntrophus sp.
TCCGTCGGCCTCAATGGGCGATTCCCCGGGAGAGCAAAGAGACACTATAGGTATGTCATTATAATGACAAGCCTATCCGCTGTCAAGTCCTTGGTCCGGGCGGCCATGCTCCGGAACACCCCTTAATATTGCTTGTAATTTAACCCATTGTCACGTATCGATGAGTCGGCGACCGGTGGAAGTAAGGGTTGTCCGCCCATGCGGATCCAGCAAGATCGACTCAAACCAGTCCCGCCGATGGGAGGTACGAGTCAAGACGCGGCAGACCCATCCCGGGGGAATTATGGCATTTTACCTGCTGATCAGCGCAACAGCCCTGCTGCTCCTGGCGATCCTCTACGCCCTCTTTCACGGGAAGGGAAAACTGGCCGGAACACCGGAGGATTCACCAGGGAAACGGCCGGGCCGGCCGAAGGGGAAAGAGGCCAACCCGGTCGGAGGGATCACGGGCCAGCCGCCGCCCACAGCGATCCTTCCGGACGGATACCCGGACGGAAGCCCCGTAGCACCCCCCCGACTGGCGGAGGGAATGGCCCGCCTCTTTTCGCACGACCCGCCTCACTCGTCACCGCAAAGGCCACTGCAATCGAAGGACCTGCCCCAAGGTGTCAGGGAATCGGTCCTGTCCCGAATCGTTTCCCTTAGGAATTTCGAAACGATTCACCGTTTGCAGCGGACCATGGGCGACCCGGCATCCACGATGACCGAGCTCTCACGCATGATCACCAGCGATCCCATCCTGTCGGCAAAGATTCTCGAAATCGCAAACTCCTCCTACTACGGGATGCGCCAGAAACTCAACTCCATCAGTCATGCCATCATGATCATCGGGATGACCAATCTCAAGGCCATCGTCTATCACGAGGGAGTTCTCCAGGCCCTGGATGAGAAGGGCTTCCGGCAGGACCCCGCCATGAAGGCCCTCTGGCAACATATGAATTACACTTCCATCTACGCGTCGTACCTCCAGTACCTCTTCGGTTCCCTGAACATGGGGAACCTTTTCACGCTCGGACTCCTCCACGACATCGGAAAATTCATCATGATCCGGTTGGCGCCGCTGACCGCGAACGATGCCGAGCCGTCCGGGAGATATTCGCCACTATGGACCCCCGCAGAAGAGGAGGAGCGTTATGGGATCAGCCATCCCCTCGTCGGGCGTTTGGCCCTGGAACACTGGGGGCTGTCGCCCCTGATGGTGGAAACGGTGGCGTTGCACCACGCGCCGGTCCATATCCCTCCCGACGAGTTGAGCCTGGATCGGGAGGCCATGCAGTACCTGTTGGTCCTCTTTCTGGCCGACCGGGCGGCCCATCTGTTTGCGGGCGGAGAGGCCGGAGGAGAGGAGCAGATGGATCGCCTGCACCCCGCCTATCACGCCCTGATCGATCAGAACCGTTTGTTTCACCTGATCCAGGACAAATCCCTGCTGGGCCAGTTGCGGGAGGCCGAGGCCATTGCCGGTGTTTACGCATGACGCGACGACCGGACTCGAAGGGAGCGGTTTCGAATACAGCCCCTCTCCGGCACGGACCGAAGGGAGTCGGCCGTTCCAGATTGACCATCCAATGTTCTTAGCCTGAAAGTCGAACGAGACAATCTGCCGATTTGACCATAATCACGACAAGGAGAACCCCAAAATCCGGAATCCCGCCATCCCGGACAGCCGCCAAGCGGTTGGCCTTGGATGATCGATAGAAGCCGGCAGCGGACCCGGTGCGGATCACTTGAAGACCGGTTTGCGGAGCTCCCGGTCGATGAGGTCCGCATCGGCCGCGTTGAGCTGGACCAGCCTCTTGAGGTGGGTGAAACTATCTTCGTCCATGGCGGTGAAACTGATGGCCGTCTGCTGATCGTCGACCCGAAGGATCATGGAATCGATCACAATCTTGAGCTCATCGCTCAGGGAAAGGACGACCTTGCAGGCGGCACCCTCCCGGAAACGGGGGCTGGTGCTGCAGAGAATGCCCGTCAGGCTGATGTTGACAATCGCAACCTCGATCTTCTCCCTCCCGAGGGAAACGGTGACACCGAAATGAACCGGAACACGCGTCCTTCTTCTCTTCTCCTGATCCATATGGCTGTCCTCCTTCGCCCCCAATCTAGCACATTTTGGACCGTCATGCCGCCCTATTTTCCATCCCCCAAGAATGCCCATCAAGTAAAGCGGTCAATCCGATTCCAAGGCCCATTCATTTTTGGTTCTCCGACTCCAGTGTTCTCAGCAGCTCACGGGCAAAATCTCCCAGGTCATTTTCCGTAAAGGACTTTATGGTTCCAGCACATACCGTGCGAATCACCACATGGATCCACTCATCGGGAATGCCCATGGCCCTGAGCTGGTGACGAATGGCTACCGCTGTTTTAATCCCTTCGATAGAGCCTATGGTATTGATTACGGGGACCAAGTCTGCATCACCCTGCACCACATCGGCAAATCCAATCAGTTGAGACTTGATAAAAGCCAGGACTTCGGCATTCTCTGTTTTCACCACGATGATCCCCGGTTCACCACGGGATATTGATTGAGCATGACCGATGATCTTCGTATCGACAATGAAGATCTCCGGATTTCTCGCCAAGATGGCCGGATCAATTTTGGCTGTCGTCGCCATGTTCATGATCACAGCCCCCTTTTTTACCAGAACCTGAAGTTTTTCCACGGTCTCACTGACTGCCGGCGTGGGCAAAACAAGCGCAATCAGATCCGCATCCTTGGCATCTTCCAGTGCATTGGAGAAAGATCCGCCGATTGATCTTGCCAATTCCGAAGCCTTTGCCAGATCTTTATCGATGATCATCTTCTTCGTATCCGGAGGAAACTGCCTGGAGACAATGGAACCCATTCTTCCGGCCCCAATGACAGCCGCTGTAATCGACATCTTTAGCCCCTCCCAATCAAGCGGACACCAAGGTCCAAGACTTACAACACCTCATAATCGTTCACTGATCGCACTCTTGAGCCTCATTTCCCGATGACGCGCGGCAACTGGGTGGTGTTTAAAATCTTCGGTGAGGGATCGGGATGAAGCAAGCATGAAAAAAGGGTCAGAAGAAACCACCGTTCCCTCTAACCCCTTGATTTTTCATGGTGCCGAAGCCGGGATTTGAACCCGGACAGGCGTACGCCCA
>CAYOGU010000377.1:0-3079 GCA_964403345.1 uncultured Syntrophus sp.
GGCGAAGGTTGCGCAGGCCAAGGCTAACCTCTTGTCGGCGGAGGCGTCCGTGTCGAAGGCCGAGGTCACGTTGCAGGACGCCCGCCGGACCCTGGAACGGAACCGGAGCCTTTTCTCCCGGAACTTCATAGCGGCCAGCGATCTGGACACCGCCGAGACGAACGAGCGCGCCGCCGCAGCCCAGTTGAACGTGGCCAAGGCCCAGGTGGAGCAGGCCCGGGCGGCGCTCCAGCAGGAGGAGACCAACCTGCGCTACACCCGCATCCTCTCGCCGGTGAACGGGACCGTCATCTCCCGGAACGTCGACATCGGCCAGACCGTGGCCGCTAGCTTCCAGACTCCGACCCTCTTCAGCATCGCCCAGGACCTGACCCGGATGCAGATCGACACGAACGTGGACGAGGCGGACATCGGCCGGATCCAGGTGGGCCAGGGCGTTCAGTTCAGCGTCGACGCCTATCCCGACATCACCTTCAAGGGGCGGGTATCCGAGGTTCGCAACGCCCCCACCACGGTCCAGAACGTCGTGACCTATAACGTGGTCATCAAGGTGGCCAATCCGGACTTCAAGCTCAAGCCGGGGATGACCGCCAATGTCTCGATCATCACCGATTTCCTCCAGGGCGTCCTTAAGATCCCGAACGCCGCGCTCCGCTTCAAGTGGACGTCCGACAAGGCGCCCCAGCCGAAGGGGCCGGGGGCCGGAATGGGAGCGGTCCGGGGAGTCCAGACCGCGGCGGGAGAGGGGAACGGATCCAGGGCGCGGGGGGTCTGGGTCCTTAAGGACCAGACGCCGGTCCGCGTCCCGGTGACGCTGGGGATCAGCGACGGCAATTTCACGGTCGTCCTTTCGGATGGGTTGAGGGAGGGTGACCTGGTGATCGTCGAGTCCTCGGCGTCGCCCTCCAAGAACAACACTCCGCAACGCTTCGGTCCCCCGGGATTCCTCCGCTAGCGGGTGTTGAGGGGCATCGGTTTCCTCCGCGCCAGGAGTTTTTTTCGACTCTGCTCCTCCTCGCGGTGTTGCAAAGGCAAAACTCGCGCTGACGCGCTCAGACAATTGCCTTTGCGGGCGCTCCGCTGCGGGGGCAGAGAGGGGGGCGAAAAAATCTCCAATGGCGCGTACGGAAACGGACGCCTCCCTTTTCAGGGAGTAATCGATAAGGATACGGAAGGATCATGGCACTGATCGAAACGCTCCACCTGATCAAGCTCTATGAACTGGGCGACACCACCGTCCACGCCTTGGACGACGTTTCGCTGACGATCACCCACGGGGAGTTCGTGGCCGTCATGGGACCGTCCGGTTCGGGCAAGTCCACCTTCATGAACGTGATCGGTTGCCTGGACGAGCCGACAGGCGGGCGTTATCTCTTGGAGGGGATGGACGTGGGGCACCGGGGACGCGACGAACTGGCGGAGATCCGCAACAAGAAGATCGGTTTCGTCTTCCAGGGGTTCAATCTCCTCCCCCGCACCACCGCCCTGGAGAACGTGGAGCTTCCCATGCTCTACAACGGCTTTCACCCCAGGGAACGCCACGAGCGTGCCATGAACGCGCTTAGGGCGGTGGGTCTGGAGGGGCGCGAGAGGCACCATCCGAACCAACTCTCGGGAGGCCAGCAACAGCGGGTCGCCATCGCCCGGGCTCTGGTCAACCGGGCGCCGCTGATTCTGGCCGACGAGCCCACGGGCAACCTGGACACCCACTCCAGCGTCGAGATCATGGAGCTCTTCGTGAAGCTCAATACCGAAGAGGGGATTACGGTCATCCTGGTGACCCACGAGCCGGACATCGCCGCCTTCAGCAAGCGGATCGTCCGGTTCAGGGACGGCCGCGTCGTGAGCGACGGGCCGGCCGGGGATGAGGGGGCGGTAAAATGTATCTGAAGGGGATGTTCCATTCAAAAGGAGGACGGCAGGGATGATCGACCTTTCCTCGACATTCCGGATCTCGCTTCGGGCCCTCAGGGTGAACAAGATGCGCTCCGCCCTGACCATGCTCGGCATCATCATCGGCGTCGGCGCGGTGATCACGATGATGGCCGTGGGGACCGGCGCCAGCGAGAGGATCTCGACCCAGATGGCCAGCATGGGGAGCAATCTGCTGATCGTGATGCCGGGGAGCAGCACCTCCGGCGGCATCCGGATGGGAAGCGGCACGCAGTCCACGCTGACGCAGGACGACGCCGAGGCGATCGCCACGCAGTGTCCGGCCGTGGCCGACGTGGCCCCCACGCACAGCGGCGGGGCCCAGGTGGTTTACGGCAACCAGAACTGGTCGACGATCGTGACCGGGAGCACGCCGGGCATCCTCCCGGTGCGCGACTGGACCCTGGCCTCGGGCAGGGCCTTCACGGACCAGGATGTGCGCAGCGCCAACAAGGTCTGTCTCCTGGGCCAGACCGTTGTGGACAACCTCTTCGGGAGCGCCGATCCCCTTGGGCAGATCATCCGGATCAAGAAGGTCCCCTTCACGGTGATCGGCGTCCTGGCCGCCAAGGGGCAGTCGGCCATCGGCCAGGACCAGGACGACGCGATCTTCGTGCCCCTGACCACGGCCCAGAAGAAGATCTTCGGGACGCCCTTCCTGGGCATGGTGCGGTCCATTGCCGTCAAGGCGAAGAGCGCCGCCGACCTGGCGCCGGCCGAGGAGCAGATCAAGGATCTCCTCCGCCAGCGGCACCGGCTCTCCACACGTCAGGATGACGACTTCACGGTAAGGAACCTCACCCAGATGATGCAGGCAGCCGAGCAGTCCACGCAGGTCATGGCCCTGCTCTTGGCGGCGATCGCCTCCGTGTCCCTCCTGGTGGGCGGCATCGGGATCATGAACATCATGCTTGTCTCGGTCACGGAGCGGACCCGCGAGATCGGCATCCGGATGTCCGTGGGGGCCAAGACCTGGGACATCCGCCTCCAGTTCATCATCGAGGCCCTGTCGCTCTCCCTGATCGGCGGCGTGGCCGGGATCGTCTGCGGCGTCTCGGGCTCCAAGATCCTGTCGGCCGTGGCCGGATGGTCCACCGTCGTCTCCCCCCTGTCCGTCCTTCTGGCCTTCGGTTTTTCAGGACTGGTC
>CAYOGU010000378.1:0-3066 GCA_964403345.1 uncultured Syntrophus sp.
CATTGCTTTCCCGGATATTGTCCTCCAGCTTCACGAAGTGGTTCCCGGTTTCCACGAGGGGTATGTTCATGTCTTCATCCTCTCGATGGGGGGCCGCGCACGACAGCATCCTGCCGGCCGGAAACGAAAAACCCCGTCACATCACAGATGACAGGGTTTGGAGGCTTTTCACTTCCACCATAGGCCCATTCCCGGCGAAGTCAAGCGTTATTATTGCGCAGCGTTATCGGGATGTTCGGTTGCCGGTGCGCGGCCGCCGGCATGAAAAAACTCAGAATGCCGGCTCCGGCGACGAGAACGGCGAGGATATTCATGAAGGCGGATCGTGAAGACTTTTTTGTCGTTTGCGGCCAAACGTGGTATAGGAACCGGGCACAAAAGAAAAAACCCCGAAGAAGACCGGTTGGGCTTTGGGGGTGTCCGGGGAGCAGCAGGATATTGCGATCATCGTCAGGGATCGAAACGGCCGGACTGCCGCGGCGCGGCCCCATGGTGACGGCGCTCGGTCTGGTCCAGATCGTTTCGTGGGGGTCTTCCTATTACCTGCCGGCGGTTTTGGCCAAGCCAATTTCCGTCGATACGGGCTGGTCCCTGCCGTGGGTCGTGGGCGGACTTTCACTCGGGCTCCTCGCCGGCGGCGTCGTCTCTCCGCGCGTCGGCCGCACCGTCGAATATCGCGGCGGACGCCAGGTCCTGGCCTGCAGTTCGATCCTCTTCGCGCTTGGCTTGGGCCTGCTCTCCTGGTCTGCCAATATCCCCGCCTATCTTGCCGCATGGCTCATCATCGGCCTGGCCATGGGTTGCGGCCTCTACGATGCCACTTTCGCCACGCTCGGACGCATTTACGGCCAGGCGGCACGCCCGGTCATTACGATCGTGACGCTTTTCGGAGGGTTTGCCAGCACGGTCTGTTGGCCGCTCGCTGCCTTTCTGGAGGCGGAACTCGGCTGGCGGGCCGCTTGCCAGGTCTTTGCAGGGCTGCACCTGGTTGTCTGCCTGCCGCTGAGCCTTTGCATACTCCCTCGATGGAACCCCGCGCCGCCTGCAAGCAGGAATCCCGGGGATTCGGCGGCGGCATCCGTTCCATCGGCTGAAGGCTCATCCGGACGGAAGAGGACGGTCCAGTTCGCGCTTCTGACCGTCATCTTTACGATGAACTCAGGCCTGGTCACCGTGATCTCCGTTCATCTGATTTCCATTCTGCAGGCCCGCGGCATGGGATTGGCTGCGGCTGTGGCCCTCGGCACCCTGGTCGGGCCTTCGCAGGTCGCGTCGCGGCTGATGGAGTTGCTGTTCGGACGGTATTACCACCCGCTCTGGACCATGACGGCCTCGCTGATCCTGGTCGCCGGCGGCCTCGTCATGATGATGAACCAGGAGCAGATTTCGGCCGTGACGATCGTGATGTACGGTTCAGGGGTTGGACTCAGCGCCATTTCGCGGGGGACCATCCCGTTGCGGCTGTTCGGACAGCTCGGCTACGCATCCCTCATGGGCCGCCTGGCCATGCCTCCTCTGCTCTCCCAGGCCCTTTTTCCTTCGCTGGCCAGTTTCCTGATGGTGAACGGCAATACCGACGGGATCCTCGCCATTGGGACGAGCGTAGCGGCAACCAACGTCATTCTCACGGCATTTCTGTGGTTGACCGTAAGGAAGCCCCGCCCCCGCTGACACCCCGCTTCCGGCGACGTTTGTTCCCCCTGGGGACGGGAAGGCGTGGGCCGTCCGGTCATGATGCATCGGAAGGAAGCCTGCCGGGCGGTCGGGAAAGCCTGCGGAGGATCTCCGGGGCGCTGGAGACGATCAGGTCCGGCTCGGCCTCGAGCAGATCCTCCCTGCGGGAGTGGCCGGAAAGGACCCCGATCGTGTAGGTCCCGGTCCGGCGGCCGAGGTGGATGTCGATGGGGTGGTCGCCGACCATGGCCGCCTCGGAGGGTTCGGCCCCCAAGAGGGCCAGGGCCGCCATCAGGTGCTCCGGGTGGGGCTTCACCCGGCCGACGTCGTCGCGGCTCAGGAAGGCCTGGCAGTACTGCCCGATGTCCGGGAAGAGCCTGAGCACGGCGCTGCGGCAGTTGCGGGTGATGATGCCCGTGCGGACCGACCGCTCCCGGAGCCCGGCGAGCAGGGGCCGGGTCTCCTTGAAGAGGGCGCCCGATTCGGCCGCGGCGATCTCCAATCCCTCGACCAGGGTCCGGGCGGCCTTGCGGAATCCCGGGACTTCGCCGGGGCGGTCCTCCCTGAGCGCGGCGAGCGCCGCTTCGATCATCTCCAGGACGTGGAGGGACTGGATCGGGCCGGTGGGAATCCCCAGGCCGGACGCCAGGGCCAGGACGTCCCTCCGCATGGCGGGAAAATCGATGTTCAGCTCGGCCAGCGTGCCGTCGAAGTCGAAGACGATGGCCTTCCAGGGTCCCAGGAGCGCGGTCACGGCCGGTTGCGCTCCTTCAGGTAGCGTTCGATCCGCTTCATGCCCTCCTCGATGTTTTCCAGGGAGTTGGCGTAGGAGAAGCGCAGGTAGCCCTCGCAATTCCGGCCGAAGTCGATGCCGGGCGTGACCCCGACCCGGGCCTTTTCCAGGATATCGAAGGCCGTCGCGTAGGAATCCCGGGAAAAGGACTTGATGTTGCCCAGCACGTAGAAGGCCCCCGTGGGTTCGACGCTGATGCCCAGGCCCATCTCCCGCAGCCGGCGGATCATGAACGTCCTGCGGGCGTCGTAGATGGCCCGCATCCGGTCCACGTCCGGCCCCGCCTCGCGCAGGGCGGCCACCCCGGCCCACTGGACGAAGGCGTTGGCGGAGATGAAGAGGTTCTGCTGGATCTTCTGCATCGGCCGGATGTAGGGCTTCGGGGCGATCAGGTATCCCAGCCGCCAGCCCGTCATGGCGTAGGCCTTGGAAAAGCCGTTCAGGACGAAGGCGTTGTCCGTGAATTCCAGGATGCTGTGCTCCCGCTCCCCGTAGACGAGGCCATGGTAGATCTCGTCGGAAACGACCGGCAGGCCCAGGGCGGCGATCTCGGCCATCCTCCCGGCGTCGAGGAGGTTCCCCGTCGGGTTGGAGGGGGA
>CAYOGU010000379.1:0-3064 GCA_964403345.1 uncultured Syntrophus sp.
GCAGGGCCTGCTGGACCCCCTCGCCGGAGACGTCGCGGGTGATCGAGGGGTTGCCCGATTTCTTGGCGATCTTGTCGATTTCGTCGATGTAGACGATCCCCTTCGAAGCCCGCTCCACGTCATAATCGGCGTTCTGAAGGAGGCTGAGGATGATGTTCTCCACGTCCTCCCCCACGTAACCCGCCTCGGTCAGCGTCGTGGCATCGGCGATCGTGAACGGGACGTTCAGCATCTTGGCCAGGGTCTTGGCCAGGAGCGTCTTTCCGGAACCGGTCGGCCCGATCAGGAGGATGTTGCTCTTCTGGATATCCACCCCCCCCATGTCGGCGTGGGAAAAAAGGCGGCGATAGTGATTGTAGACCGCCACGGAAAGGACCTTCTTGGGCCTTTCCTGGCCGACCACATACTGGTCCAGGAACCTGGTGATCTCCTTGGGCTCCGGAATGCCTTTCCTGAATTCGTCCGCAACCGGCCGCTCGCACTCCTCCTCGACGATGCACCGGCAAAGCTCGATGCACTCGTCGCAGATGTAGGCGGTGGGTCCCGCCACCAGCTTTTTCACTTCATTCTGGTTCTTGCCGCAAAACGAGCAGAACAAAAGCCCGCGTCCGTCCTGCTGATCTTTTCCTTTTCTGACCATTATTCAAACGACCTCTTTCATTCAAGAAACGTCATGCCGGCTTCCTGACGATGATCTCGTCGATGATGCCGTATGTCTTCGCCTGTTCGCCTGTCATGTAGTAATCGCGTTCCGTGTCCGTGGTGATTTTTTCCATGGGCTGGCCCGTCAGTTCGGACAGGATATGGTTCAATTCCTCCTTGAGCCGGAGAATCTCCCGAGCCTGGATATCGATGTCCGTCGCCTGCCCCTGGAACCCTCCCAGGGGCTGGTGGATCAGGATCCTCGAATGGGGCAGGGCGAAACGCTTTCCTTTTTGCCCCGCAGCCAGGAGCAGCGCCCCCATGCTGGCGGCCTGTCCCATGCAGACCGTCGACACGGGCGGCTTGATATACCGCATGGTGTCGTAAATAGCCATGCCCGAACTGACATGGCCTCCGGGGGTGTTCAAATAAAAGAAGATCTCCTTGTCGGGATCCTCGGATTCCAGATACAACATCTGTGCGATCACGAGATTGGACACCTCGTCGTCGATGGCCGTGCCCAGGAAGACGATCCTGTCCTTCAGAAGCCTCGAATAGATATCATAGGCCCTCTCTCCTCGGCCGTCCTGTTCCACCACCATGGGTATCAGGGTCATTTCATCTCCTCCGGGCTTTATCCGTTCTTCTTCGTGCTCTTCGTGCCGGCCGTCTTGACGTTGGCCTTGGACTCCAGGAAATCGTACGTCTGGCGGTTCAGGATCTCGCTTCGGATGCTGTCCAGGAGGTCGTCTTTTTCCAGGGCCTTCCTGACCGCTTCGACCGTCTCTCCCCTCTGGGTGGCAATTTCCCGGATCCGCTCCTCCACCTTCGCGTCGTCGACCGTCAGATTCTCCTTTTCGGCGATGCCTTTCAGCAGGAGCATCGTCTTGACGATCTTGGCGGCCTCCTCCCGGAACTGATCCTTCATTTTCAGGCTGAAATCCATAGCCTTTTTCGGATCCATTCCCCTGGCCGCCATCCTCTGCTGGGTGTCGGAGACCATGTAGTAGACCTGCCTGTCCACGAACGAGTCCGGCACGGCGAATTCATTGCCCTCCAGGAGCTTGTCGCTGATCTGCTTTTCCAGGTCGGCGGCGACCTTGAGCCGCTTTTCTTCCTCCAACTTCTTCCGGACATCGGCCATCAGCGCGTCGAGAGATTCATATCGTTCGAAATTCTTAACGAATTCATCGTTGATCTCCGGGAGCTTCTTGATGCGGAGGCCCTTGACGTTGACCTTGAACTCGACGTCCTTGCCGGCGAGCTTTGCGGCGTGGTAATTGTCGGGGAACCGTACCTTGACCGCCCGGGTCTCTCCGATCCTGGCGCCGATCAACTGATCCTCGAAGCCCGGGACAAAGCTCTTCGAACCGATTTCCAGGAGGTAATTCTCGGATTTCAATTCCTTCAGGGCCTCTCCGTCGACGCTGCCTTCGAAGTCGATGTTCACGAAATCGCCTTCCAGGACCCCGCGTTCCTCCTTGACCTCCTCCATGGTCGCGAACATCTGGCGGATTTCCTGCAGCCTGGCCTGCATATCCTCCTCGGTGACCGAAGGATCGCCCTTTTCAAGCTCGAGCCCGGTATAATTCTTCGGCTCGACCACCGGTTCCACCTCGACGGTGGCCGCGAACGTGAAGTTCTTGTCCGCCTCGATCCCGTTTTGCTCGACCTCGGGACGGGTGACCGCGAGGATCTTCTTTTCCTGGAGGGCTTCCCAGTAATAACGGTTCACCAGGTTCGTAACCGTTTCATCCTCGGCTTCGTGCCGATAAAACCGCTCCAGGATCTCCCGGGGTATCTTTCCCGGCCGGAATCCCTTGATCCTCGCCGTTTTCCCGACTTTGCGATAAGCCGTATCGAGCGCTGTCTTGACGTCCGCCCATGGGACCTCAAAGGATAGTTTCTTCTTCACGGGACTGATATCTTCAATCTTTACGGCGGTATCGGTCTGACTCACTTTATTGCTCTCCTTTTTATTTTAGGATGACCATCAAGAATGGTGCGAGAGAGGGGACTTGAACCCCTATCCGCAAAAGGCGGGCTGGATCCTAAGTCCAGTGCGTCTACCAGTTCCGCCACTCTCGCATGGTAGAAGCATCGCTTCTTTATATGCATTGCCCGGGAGATTGTCAACAGGCATTATCCGAAAAGGCCGGACAAATATTAAAAAAACCGCCTTGTTGGCGGTTTTTTTATTTCAAACCCCGGACCCCGTGGCGAAAGTCACCAGAAAACGCCACGATATCGACCCGTTCGGCTGGCGGTTGAACATCCGGGCGCCAGACCTTTGGTCAAATTTACGGCAAAAACGGAGAATCCGGAAGGAACCTCTTTTGGTAACCTCCCGGATTCTCTTTGGTTTATATTGGTCGGGGCGAGTGGATTTGAACCACCGGCCCTCTGAACCCCATTCAGATAC
>CAYOGU010000380.1:0-3062 GCA_964403345.1 uncultured Syntrophus sp.
GGCCGCCAGGGCGCTGAACTCGGCCCTCTGCACGAAGTAGGCTCCGCTCACCATGAGCGGCCCGAACATAATGAAGACGGCAATCTCCCCGAGAGCCTTGTACTTCAAGGCCACTGGCCGGGCCGTGTAGCAGACGCCCGTGATCAGGCCGATGATCCCGAGGACAAGGATCGTCATCCCGCGCAGGACGATGAGATAAAGGCCCAGGGGAATCGCCAGGGCATAGACCGTCACGCCGAACGCCAGGACCTGGTTAGGGGTAAGGATACCTCGGACCAAGACCCGCGCCTCGGTCCCGAAACTCGCGGTCCCATCCGCCCTGTCGACCAGATAGCGGTAATCGAAGTAGTCGTTGATGACATTCGCCCCGCCATGAAGGAAGACCACCCCCAGGAGGGTCACCAGAAACGCCGGCCAGTCGACAGGCCCCTGAAGGGCGGCCAGCGACGTCCCCACGCTCACGGAAACCGCGGAGATCAGAAACGACTGCGGCCTCATCGCCATCCACAATGTCTTGACCATCTTCCCTGTCCTCCGAGGGCATAACCTGGTACCGGTCCCTGTGGCGGCTACCTTAGCCGCCCCGAGAGGGAAAGTCAATCCCGGGCCAGCCATTTTGATCAAGCCCTGTCAAATCCCGTTCGACATCGCTCTCCTGGATCCGCACCCCATTCTCGCCGCACGCATGGCACTTCCCTTTTTCGGAAGACGGTCCCACGTGCGGGAAATCCTGCGGAGACAGCGCGGAAAAGATTCCCCGGCTTCGGCAGGAGGAGGTCAACGGGTATGCGGCTTGTATCGTTTTTCCGATGTGACGGATGCGATTCAAACGGCGACAGGAACGCAAAACGGTCCGATCTGTCAAAAGACATGAATCATTCCGGTCCCGCCCGGACGCGAAAGAGCTCCGCCTGGCGGGACCGGGCGGTCAGACGCCCTTCAGGATCGCTGCGAGATTCCGGTCGAACTGCGCGGAGAGATCCTCGTGGAGGCTCTTTCCATGGGCGTCCATGGTGACGATCCCTGTGAAGTGGTCGAAGCGGATCTTCCAGAAGGCCTCGGGCAGCCCGAACTCCTCCTTCTTGAAGACGTCCAGGACCTCGGCGATCGCCGCTGCATTGTAGACTCCAGCACCGCCGATGCCGTGCAGAAAGACTGCCCCGTGCTTTCGGCAAGCTTCCAGGGTGCGCGGACCCATCCCCCCCTTGCCGATTACGATACGGACGCCGAAGGCGGCAATCACCTTGTCCTGGTAGATCTCATCGCGGATGCTCGTGGTGGGTCCCGAGGAGACGATGGTCCAGCGTCCGTCGTCGTTGCGCAGGATGGGACCGCTGTGGTAGATCGCTCCGCCCCCGAGGATCTGCTCAAGCTCGTCGCGGAGCCTCTGGTCCTCCGGAGAGAGCGGTTTGGGCCCCTCGATCAGCTTCTCCACCATGTATTTGTGGGCCGCGTCACGCCCCGTGGTGGCGATCCCCGAAAGCTGGACCGCATCGCCCACATGAAGATTGAGGATCTCCTCCTTGGAGATCGGTGTGGTCAGATGGATCATCTTATCCCCCTATCCGGTAACCCGCCAGGTGCCGTCCGGTTCGATCCGAACGGAGCGCCGCCGGTTCTCCCAGCACATGTAACTGATCGTGACGAAAAAAGAGGCCGGCACGCGGTGGAGCTTGCCGATCTTTACCCCCAGCAGGGTGCTCTTGCCGCCCAGGCCAAGGGGGCCGATCCCTAGCCGGTTGGCGTCTGACAGAATCCGCGCCTCCAGTTCCGCCAGGACGGGATCCGGATTGACGTCGTCCAGCGGCCTGAGCAACTGGTGTTTGGCCTCCACATAGGCCCCGCCGCGATCGCCACCGATACAGACCCCCAGGATGCCAGGAGGACACCCCTTTCCCTCGGCCCTGCGCACGGCATCGAGCACCACTCGGCGGACCCCCTCCAGATCGCGTCCCGCGTCCAGGGCGGCATGGGGCATGCTGTACTGGGCACTCACGTTCTCGCTGCCCCCGCCCTTGAGGATGATGGCCATCTCGATCACGGGATCGTCCCACTCCTCGAAATAGACAGCCGGGAACCCCTCGCCGGTGTTGTTCCCGCTGTTGATGCCCGTCACGGGATCGACAGCGTTGTGCCTCAGGAATTGCTCCGCCGTTGCACGGGCCACCGCCTCCCGGCAGGCGCGGACGATCTGTCGCCGGGAGATTCCCTCGGGATGGCGGACGAAGAAGACCGGCATCCCCGTATCCTGGCAGACAGGGGCCCTCCTCTGGCGGGCCATCTCGATGTTTTTAAGGAAGAGACCCAGGGTCAGTTCCGCCGTGGAACCCGGTTCTTCCGCGGTCTTGGCCTCGCCGAGGGCCTTCTCAACGTCGGCAGGAAGCTCGCAGGCGGCCAGCCGGACCAGTTCGAAGAGGGCCTCCTTAAAACCTTTGCTTTCGATCCATTCTGTCGTCGATTTCAATCTCAGCCTCCTTGGAGGGCGGTCGTCCTGCCCCGGGCAGTCGCCGACCCATGGGTTCACATATTGAAACCCCATGAAAAAGTCAACGAAAAAGCGGCAGCCGATCCTTCTACGGCTTTGGAAATCCCTCGATCGCCCTGAGGGCCCGCAGGATCTCCTCATCGGGGAGTTGGTAAGGCGCCAGTTTCCCGGAGAGATAGGCGTCGTAGGCAGCCAGGTCCACCAGTCCGTGGCCGCTGAAGTTGAAGAGGATCGTCCGCTCCTTCCCCTCCTCCTTGGCCCGCCTCGCCTCGGCGATGACCGCGGCGATGGCGTGATTGGTCTCCGGGGCGGGAATGAACCCCTCGGTCCTCGCCCATTTCACGCCGGCATCGAAGGTTTCGATCTGGTCGTAGGCCGCTGCCTCGATCAGCCCCTCCCGGACGAGGTGGCTGACGATCGGGGCCATCCCGTGGTAGCGCAGCCCCCCGGCGTGGATCGGCGCCGGAACATAGTCGTGGCCGAGGGTGTACATGGGCAGGAGCGGCGTCTTCTTGGCCAGATCGCCGAAATCGTAGGCAAAGGGTCCGCGGGTCATGGTCGGGCAGGAGGCCGGCTC
>CAYOGU010000381.1:0-3058 GCA_964403345.1 uncultured Syntrophus sp.
CATATGCACCATCCAATATTATAAGTCAAGTTATTTATGACGCACTACACTAGGAAGGCTGCAGTTTGCTCCTGTTGCGGACATGGGACGCCAGTCCCGTGAACCCGGCCAAACAGACCACCAAGAAGATCAAAACCGACCACGGGTCGTAGGGATAGGCAATCAGGACCAAGGCCCCAACGACGAGTTGCACGGCCCCGTACAGCAGGGTGACCTTCCAGTGGGCAACGCCGAACTGATTGGCCAGCAACTGGTAGAGATGGCGGCGGTGGGACTGCGTGAGACTCTCGCGGTCCCGAATGCGGACGGCCATGGTCGTCAGTTCGTCGGCATAGAACGGGAAGAGGAGGCCCGCCAGGCAAACCATCTCCAGGTAATCCCGGGAAAGCGTCACCACCAGACAGGCAAATACGAACCCCAGAAGGATGCTGCCCACGTCCCCCATGAAGACTTTCGCCCGGGGCAGGTTGAAGGGGAGATAGCCCAGGCAGGCCAGGGAGATGCAGACCGCAAGCAACGATAGCGGCGCTTGGAAGGCGTCCTCGGATCCACGGTTCAGGGCATAAATCCCCATCAGGCCAAAGGCGATCGCCCCGCTGAGACCGGCGATCCCGTTGATCCCGTCCATGAAATTGAAGAAATTAGCCGTTCCGATCATATAAACACAGATCCCGATCAGGATCACCGGGAAGAAGAGTAGGTCGGAACCGCCAACCGTGGAGAGATACTGGATACTCAGACGGGGCAAGAGGGGGAAAAGAACCATCAGGGCAGCCAGGACCTGGAAGAGGAGACGGAACCCCACCGAGATCCGGAGGTAATCCCCGTACAGGCTCACGGCGGAAACAAGGATGCCGGCAAAGAGGAAGGTGGTCGGGATCCGAAGGGTCAGACCTGCCAGGATGAAGGCCGCCAGGATCCCCACCCCTCCGCCGCGGGGGGTCGGAACGGTATGGGAACTGCGTTCGTTGGGCACATCCAGCAGGTGTTCCCTGAAGGCGATGCCGGCGATGAACCAGGCCCCGAGCGCTCCCAGGGCCGCACAGGACAATAACAACAGGCCTATCCGGTGCCTGGCGATCAGCTCGACGAGATTTGTCAAAGTCGAGGTCGGATCCTGGATCATAGGTCGCCTGAGAGCCTCATCTGGGCCACGGTCTCCCGCCAGCCCGCCGCCAAATCATACCGAGGGACAAAACCGATCTGCCTGCAAAAAAGTCCACCGTCCACGGCCACATCCTCGGTGTAGGTGTCGATCATCGCCCGCGCCAGGGGAGGGCGAAAACCGCAGATCCCGGCACCCTTCTCGAGAAGGCCCGCCAGGCCACGGACCGGGCCCAGGGGCAATCTCAGACGCGGCGGCCTGCGATCAAGGGCTGCGCAGAGGGCGCCGATAATGGCATCGACAGTATGGACCCGGCCGTCGGTCACATTGAAAATCCGGCCGGACGCCGCGGGGTGCTCGGCCGCCAGAAAGGCCGCACGGGCCACATCCCCTTCATAGATCAGCGTGCGCCGGTTTTCCCCGCTCCCCACGGGGACGAAACGGCCTCTGGCCAGGGACCGCACCAGGCGCCGGTAATTCCCCTTGATCCTCGGGCCGTAGACCGCGGCGAAGCGCAGGACCGTTCCGATCGGCCGGCCGTCCCCCTCCCTGGCCTCCAGCACGATCTTCTCGGCGGCCAGCTTGGTCCGGGCGTAAAATGTCCTGGGTTGAGGCGGCGCATCCTCCGTCAGGACCCGGCCCACAGAGGGCCCATAGACGGCGATCGTGCTGAAGTAGACGACGCGGCCGACGCCCGCCCGAAGGGCGGCTTCCACGACGGTCGAAGTCCCCTCCACATTGACCCGTTCGTACCTTGCCTGCAAGGCCGGCGCCGGGTTGACGACGTGCAGTAACGCGGCCAAGTGGACGATTACCCCGACTCCCTGCACGGCGGCGCCGACGGCCGAGGGATCCGTCACGTCTCCGATGCGCGCTTCCACATCGTCGGGCCATGGCCCCGCCGGCGGCGGATCAGCGGAGAGCGTTCGGACAGGGTAGCCCTCGGCACGGAAGGCCTCCACTACCCGAGGTCCGACTGCACCGGTAGCGCCCGTCACCAGGACAAGCGGGCGGTTAGACAGCTTCGCTAGAGCCACGTCCAGCCCCACTTGTTGTAATAACGGCACATGTTGACCGCGAAGATCATCGTCATTCCTATATGCTTATGAGAGCCCCTTGTCCAGTGGTGAATCACGGCCGCCCCGGGGTCGTAAAGGGTCCTGAAACCGGCCTTCTGGAATTTGCGGCTTAAATCATAATCTTCGAAGTATAGAAAATAACGTGGATCAAAACCAGCCAATTTTTTCAGGATGCCGGTGCGGCAGAGCATGAAGGCGCCGGTCATCACCTCGACATCGCAGACCTTATCGTATCCCACGTCCCGCATCTCGTAACGATCCAGCCGCCGCTTGAACAGGGGGGTCAGGAAAGACGGCACGAAACGGCGGACGAAGAAGTCCATCACGCTGGGGTACCGTTTGTTCAGGTACTGATCGGAACCGTCCTCGTTCAGCACCCGAGGGCAGACCATGCCGGCATCGGGATGGTCCTCCATGAATCGGATCATGGAACAAAGAGTCCCCGCCGGGATCCGGATATCGGGATTGAACACCAGATGGTATCTTGAAGGCCCAGCGTGAAAGATCGCCCAGTTGTGCCCCCGGCCGTAACCGACGTTTTCCCCGTAATGATGATAGGCGACCGCAAGCCCGTCGAATGCGGAACGCAGGGCCGCCGAGGGGGAGTTGTCCACCACCGTCAGATGGACCGAGCAGTCGCTGTTGAGGAAACTCTCCGCGGCCTCCCGGATGATCTCCGGAGGATTCCGGTAGATCACCATCGATCCGGTACAGTCATACAGGGGTGTGCCGTTGAGGTGACTGGCCGTCATCGGAAACTCGGTCCCATCTTCCCGCCATCGGCGTCTGCACCGGCCCCGGGAGCCCTGTGCCCCAGGAGGCGCGCCAAGAGATTCGGCCGGTCCAGGAGTCCCCAGAGATAGGCTTCGTCCAC
>CAYOGU010000382.1:0-3029 GCA_964403345.1 uncultured Syntrophus sp.
CGGATTGAATTTTGGCTCCCCAGCGCGGACTCGAACCACGGACCCGATGGTTAACAGCCATCTGCTCTACCGACTGAGCTACTGGGGAATATCGGTTTCGAAGGGCCTTCATAATATAAGCCGGCGCCGTTGTCAACAACATTTGCCAGACGGCGGGATGTCTGTGTTTGGGAAAATAAAACGGTCCCTTTGATGGGGTCGTGTATCCGTTTGGAGCGGAAGCCGGTCCTCAGGAGGCGCGAATTGAAGGTTTTTCGGGTCCTCCCGGCGGTCGAAGCGCAGCGGCCGCAGCGGCGACTGTTTGAGCGACGTCAGGAGCGAACCCGCAGAGTCAGCGGAGCGGGACGCTGCAGGGTCGAAAAAGATTCATGAGCGACTGTGAGGACCGGCTCCTGGCCCAAAGTGCCGAACGGAGACACCGCCCGCCCGTCCCGAAACCGGTTCCGGCCGCCGCCCCGATTTATCGGTTGACAGGAAAACGGCCGCTCGTGTTAGAATGCCGGATCAAGTCAGTGAAGGCCCGGCCATTCCTGGGGTCGATCATGTGGAGGTTGAGGGGCGGTCATGCGGATGCGCGAGCGGGGTTCGGAGCCGGAAGAAAAGGGACAGGGGGGCAAGGGGGGACAAAAGGAGCTTGAACGGGAGGTCCTCGGGGCCGGTCGATGCACGGGTTGCGGCGCCTGCGTCAATATCTGCCCCTATCAGGCCACCTACCGGGACCGGACGGTCATCCTCCATGCCTGCGACCTCAGCCAGGGGCGCTGCTGGGCCGCCTGCCCGCGGACGCCCGCGGATCTTCCGGCCCTCCGGCAGCGTTTCGAAGGCGCGGACCTGACCCCGGAACTGGGGCCGTTTCGGGGGTTGTACCTCACCCGGGCCGCCGACGAGGGGATCCGGCGCCGGTCGCAGCACGGCGGGACCGTCAGCGCGCTGGTCGCCCTGGCCCTCCGGGAGGGGTGGATCGATGCGGCGGTCCTGGCCGGGAAGGGCGAGGGCCTCCTGCCCCAACCCGTCACGGTCCGCGACCCCGAGGCGGTCGCAGGCCTCGCCGGGAGCCGCTTCGTCGTTTCCCCCACGGTCGCCGAATTCAACAGGACCATCGTGAGCGACGCGACGCGGATCGGCGTCGTGGCCACACCCTGCCAGGCCCTGGCCCTGGCCAAGATGCGGACCCTGAGCGTGACGGATCCCGATCGGGACATGGGGAAGCTGGGGCTGGTGGTGGGCCTCTTCTGCGGATGGACCCTGGCCTGGACGAAGCTGACCGCCCTGCTCGGGGGCAAGACGGACCTGGCCGCCATCACCGGGATGGACATCCCGCCCAGCCGCTACCATACCCTCGAGGTGTACACGCCGGCGGGGACGCTTCCGGTCTCCCTGGACGAGGTGAATCCCTGCGTCCGGGACGCCTGCCGCTCCTGCGACGACATGACGGCCGAATTCAGCGACCTTTCCGTGGGGTCGGCCCGCCTGCCCGGGGGATGGCAGGAGGCCCGCTCCTGGAACCAGGTGATCGTCCGGACCGAGCGGGGCCGGGATCTCCTGGAGACGGCGCGCAGCCGGGGGGTCCTCGAATTCAGGGACGTCCCGGAGGGGAATCTCGAAAGGCTCAAGGCAGCCTCCCTGGGCAAGAAGCGGGCGGCCGCCGAGGCGTCGGGCAAGACGGCCGCCGCCCCGGCCCCGGCCGATCGGCAGGAAGGGCGGCCATGACCCTGCAGGATACGAAAACCGGGAAAGACCGGACGGAGAAAAGGATGGACGGAAAAGCAAGTCAAGGGGCGGAGGTCCTGCTCATGGGGAACGAGGCGATCGCCCGCGGCGCCCTGGAGGCAGGGGTGCGGGTCGCGGCCGGTTACCCCGGGACCCCCTCCTCGGAGATCATCGAGACGCTCTCCCGCGCCTCGGGGGACGGGCGGCCCTACGTGGAGTGGTCCACCAACGAAAAGGTGGCCATGGAGGTGGCGGCCGCCGCCTCGTTCGCCGGGCTGCGCTCGCTCTGCGTGATGAAGCAGAACGGCGTCAACGTCGCCTCCGATTTTCTCCTCCACCTGACCGGATCCGGGACGCGGGCGGGGATGGTCCTGGTCACCTGCGACGATCCCGGCGCCCTCTCGAGCGTCAACGAGGGGGAGTCCCGCCATTTCGCGCGGATCATGGAGATCCCGCTTCTCGAACCGGGGGACTTCCAGGAGGCCAAGGAGATGACCCGCTGGGCCTTCGAGCTGTCCGAGGCCATCCGGAACATCGTCATGGTCCGCAGCGTGACCCGCATGTCCCATGCCAGCGGCAACGTGGTCCTCGGACCCCTCCCGGCAACGGGGGGAAAGGCGGCCTTCCTCTGCGACGGCCCGCCGGCCGACCCCGAGCGGGGGGCCATGATCAGCGCCCCGGTCGTCGAGAAGCACCGCCGCCAGCAGGAGAAGATCCGGAGGGCCGCCGGCCTCTTCGAGACGAGCCCCTTCAACCGCTACGCCGGCCCCGGGAAACCGGAACTGCTGATCGTCACCAGCAGCGCCTGCAGCCTCTACAGCCGGGAGGCGGTCGCCAGGCTCGGGGCCGGGGACCGCGTCGGCATCCTCAAGCTCGGAACGACCTGGCCCCTGCCGCCGGAGCTCCTGAAGAGGCACCTGTCGAAGACCGAAAAGGTCCTCATCGTCGAGGAGGTCCTGCCCTTCCTCGAGGAGCACGTCAAGATCCTGGCCGCCGAAGAGGCCGGCGCCGTCGGGATCAAGGCCTTCTTCGGAAAGAACGACGGGACGCTGCCGATGGTGGGCGAGCTCAACCCGGACTGGGTGGCGGCCGCCGTCTGCCGGATCCTGGGGATCGATCCCCCTTCGGCGGACCCGGAATACGGCCGAAAGATCCAGGCCCTGGCGGCCCTGGCCCCCCGGCGGGAGCAGACCTTCTGTCCGGGCTGTCCCCACCGGGCCTCCTTCTGGGTCATCCGCGAGGCCCTGCAGCGGGACGGCCGCGGCGGCTTCGTCTGCGGGGACATCGGTTGCTACGCCATGGGGTCCCTCTTCCCCGCC
>CAYOGU010000383.1:0-3028 GCA_964403345.1 uncultured Syntrophus sp.
AGACCGTGGACGCCCTGGTCGGGGCCCTGGAGGGGGACGGTTTCAACGTCCTGCCCGTAT
Source organism: uncultured Syntrophus sp. (assembly GCA_964403345.1). Lineage (GTDB taxonomy): Bacteria > Desulfobacterota > Syntrophia > Syntrophales > UBA5619 > JAKAFS01. The sequence continues at coordinate 61 of CAYOGU010000383.1, forward strand.
ACGGCTCCGTCCAGATGGGGAAGGCGGTGGAGGCCATCTTCTCTCCGGCCGGCGTGAAGCTGATCGTGGCCATGGGCTGGAAGGTCGGCGTCAATCCCGAGACGTCGGTTCCCCTCCTGAGTTCCCTGGGGGTCCCGGTCATCGACGCCGTCACCCTGCAGGGCAAGTCCCTCGATGAATGGAGGCGATCCCCCACGGGGCTGGATATCCTGGAGAGGGCCTGGCAGGTTGGCAATCCCGAGATGGGGGGGATCATCCAGCCCACGGTGATCGCCTCCAGAGAACGTTTCCAGGACCGGCTGACGGGCATGGCCTATGTCGAGGAGAGGCCCATCCCGGAGAGGATCGGCCGGCTGGTCGGAAGGGTCAGGGGCTGGATCAACCTGCAGGATAAACCCAATCGGGACAAAAAGGTCGCCCTGATCTACTATAACTATCCGCCCGGAAAGCAGAACATCGGCGCCAGCTATCTGAACGTCCTTCCCGAGAGCCTCTACGAGATGGCCCTGCGGATGAAAGGGGATGGATACGATCTCAAGGGATTGGGGCTTGGGGAGGAGGGCGCCGAGGCGGTCAAGGAGCGCCTCTTCACGGATATCCGTGACCATGCACGCAACATCGGCAACTGGGCCCCGGCTGAGCTGGACCGGATCGTCCGGGCCGGGAAGGCCGTCCTTATCCCCCTGGAAACTTATCGGGAGTGGTTCGACCAACTCCCGGAAGGTTTCCGGAGAGCGATCCTGAAGGACTGGGGGCCTGTCGAGAAGGGCGGCGTGATGATCTGGCAGGACGCCGAAGGGAAGAAATTCCTGGTCCTGCCCGCCATCCGGTACGGCAACATCGTTTTCACCCCCCAACCCTCCAGGGGTTGGGAGCAGGATCCCCGAAAGCTTTACCACGACGTGACCCTCGCACCCCATCATCAGTACGTGGCCTTCTATCTGTGGCTCAGAAAATGGTTTCAGGCCGATGCCGTGGTCCATGTGGGGACCCACGGCACGCACGAATGGCTGACGGGGAAGGAAGTCGGCTTCACAGACGAGGACCCTCCCGAGGCCCTGATCGGGGAGATGCCCAACATCTATCCCTACATCGTGGACAACGTGGGGGAGGGGACCCAAGCCAAACGGCGCGGGATGGCCGTGATCATCGACCACATGACCCCGCCCTTCGCGAAGGCCGGCCTGAACCGGGAACTGAGGGAACTGGCGGCGATGTTGAACGATTATGCCGCCGCCCGGGAGAAGAGCCCCTCCCTTGCCGAGACCCGGCTCAAGGAGATCAACGCCGTCTCGAAAACGATGGGCCTCCTGACCGATCTGAAGATCGGCGAGATCAGGACCGAAGCCGAAATCGAAGCGGTCGAGCAATACCTCAAGGAGATCATGGAGAGACAGGTTCCTTTCGGGCTCCACACCTTCGGAAAGGCGCCTGATGAGCGATACTGCAGGGCAACCGCGGAAGCGGTCGTGTCGGTCGAAGCGGGGCTTGCCGCGACGGCCGCGGAGGAGAAGGTCTCCGATCTGGAAGCACGGATCGCCCTGTCGGCCAGGCGGGAGCTGGATTCCCTCATGGCCGCCCTTTCGGGGCGGTACATCCCCGCCGGCAGGGGCAACGATCCCATCCGGAATCCCGACTCCCTGCCCACGGGGAAGAACTTCTATGCCTTCGACCCAACGCGGGTACCCGCCCGCTCGACTTACGAGACGGGTGCAAGGCTGGCCAGGGAGTTCCTCGATGGCTACAAGAACAGACACGGGACCTCTCCGGACAAGATCACCTTCAACCTCTGGGCAGTGGAGACGATGCGCCACGAAGGAGTGATGGAGTCCCAGATTCTGCACCTCATGGGGGTGAGGCCCCGCTGGGACGAGCGGGGAAAGGTCGTCGGCGTCGAGGCGATCCCGCGCGGCGAACTCGGCTGGGGAAGGCTCGACGTCACGATCGTCCCGTCAGGGCTTTACCGGGACCTCTTCGCAAATCTGATGTCCCTCCTGGACGAGGCGGTGACCGTGGCGCAGAGGCAGCAGGAGGAAGACAACGCGCTCCTGGCCAACGTGGGCAGGACAAAAAAAATGCTCCTGGAGAAGGGGATTGCGACGGAGAAGGCGGAACGGCTGGCCTCGGTCCGGATCTTCACCGTCCCATCCGGGGCTTACGGGACGAATCTCGACAAGGTGATCCCCCTGTCCAACACCTGGGAAAGGGAAGGCCAGGTGGCGGACGTCTATTTCATGCGGATGGGACACCTCTACGGGCAAGGCTTTTGGGGAGAATCGGAGGGAGAGGGCCAAGAGGAACTCGGCCAGGTCCTCCTGAAAAACGCCCTCTCGGGCACGAAGGCGGTCATCCACAGCCGGTCGACGAACCTCTATGCCACGCTCGATAACGACGATTTCTTCCAGTATCTGGGCGGCACGGCCATGGCGGTCCGGGCCCTTGACGGGAAGAGTCCGGAGACCTACGTGACCAACCTCGCCAATCCCAAGGCGCCCAAGCAGGAGAGCCTCGAGAGGGCCATGGGCCGGGAGATGCGGTCGCGTTATCTCAATCCTGAATGGATCCAAGCCATGATGAAGGAGGGTTACGCCGGGGCGCGGTTTGTCGACAAGGTGGTGGAGCATCTCTGGGGATGGCAGGTCACCGTTCCAGAGGCCGTGGACGGGGCCAAGTGGAACGAGATGGTCGAGACCTACGTCCTGGATCGGAACGGCCTCGATATGAAGGCTCTCTTCCGCAAGGCCAACAACATGCATGCCTACCAGTCCTTGGTGGCCCGGATGCTCGAGACCGTCCGTAAGAACTACTGGAAGCCAGACGATAAGATCGTGGAGACACTGGCGAGGGAGTATGCACAAAGCGTGAACGAAGTGGGACTGGCCTGTTGCGACCACACCTGCAACAACCCCCTGCTGGCGCGCTTCACCTCCTCGACTCTCCTGTCCGTCCCCGGCCTCTCGTCTCTGGA
>CAYOGU010000384.1:0-3026 GCA_964403345.1 uncultured Syntrophus sp.
CCGCCGAGGCATGGCCCAGGGCCTGCATGCCCACCTCGAGACGGGCCTCGTTCATCATGTGGAACATGATCTTCATCCCCTCGCGCTCCTTGCCCAGGAGCTCCCCGACGCACTTGCCTTCGTCCCCGAAGTTGAGGGTGCAGGTCGCCGAGCCCTTGATCCCCATCTTGTGCTCCACGTTGCCGGTCTTGACGTCGTTCGGCTCGCCCAGGCTGCCGTCCGGGTTGACGCGGATCTTCGGGACGATGAAGATCGAGATCCCGCCCGTGCCGGGGGGGTCCCCTTCGATCCGGGCCAGGACCGGGTGGACGATGTTCTCCGCCAGGTCGTGGTCGCCGCAGGAGATGAAGCACTTCGAGCCGGTGATGCTGTAGGTCCCGTCGGGAAGCCTTTTCGCCGTCGTCTTGAGGGCTCCCACGTCGCTGCCCGCGCCGGGCTCGGTCAGGCACATCGTCCCGGTCCACTGGCCGGCGTACATCTTCATCATGTACTTTTCCTTCTGCTCGTCGGTTCCGAAACTCCGGATCAGGCCGGCCGCGCCGTGGGTAAGGCCCGGATACATCAGGAAGGCGAAGTTCGCGGCGTAGCAGTGTTCGAGGTTCGCCGTGGCCATGAGGATGGGCATGCCCTGGCCGCCCACCTCGGGCGGCTCGGTCGGACAGAGCCATCCCGCCTCGACGTACTTCTTGAAGGCTTCATGGTAACACTTTGGCGCCGTGACTTTCCCGTCCTTGAACGTGCATCCCTCCCTGTCGCCGGCGGCATAGGTCGGAAGGATCGTGTTGACGGCCATCTTCTTCGCCTCGCTGAGCATCATCAAGGCGTCGTCCTTGGAGAAATCCTTGAACGTTTCCGTCTGGAACAGCTTCTCAAGGCCCAGTTGCTCATAAAGAAGGAATTCCTGATCTCTCTCGTTCACCAACAGATTGCTCATACCCTGTCCCCCTTTCCTTTTTTCCGTTCGGTTTGAATATGACTCGGATACGTACGCCGTTCCGCGAACCCCCTCGCGGTTCCCGGGCATCGGGGGCGGCGGTTTCAGGATGGCCTGCAGGTCGCGTCGAACCGCACGCACATGGATCCACAGGATTCCCGATGCCCTTCCGGTCGGGTTTTATCGCGTTTGATCGTGGAGCTTCAGGCCCCGGATGTAGACGTCCAGCCCCGCCCTGATGGTGCTGTGGATCACGTCCACCCGTTTGGCCTCCAAGCCAGTAAAGAGATGCAGCGAGATGATGCCGTTGAGCAATCCCCAGATGGCGTTTCGGTTCACGCGGAGATTGATCGACTTGGGGAATTCACCCCGCTCGATGCCGTGTCGGAATATCTGTTCGATGATGTTAATGGTCCGGTTGGTGGTCTTGATGATGTGGTTGTTCAGGTCTTCCGGGAGATTCATGTCGGTGGTGTGGAGCATGAAGGTCATCAGGATCCGGAAGAGTTCCCGGTCGTTCAGGAAGAAGTCCACGTAAACCCCCGCCAGCCGAACGAGGGCCTCCGTGGCCGTATATCCGTTCGTCGTGCCGGGCAGGATGTCGGCGATCCTCTCGTGGAACTTGTCGATGTCGTTCAGGAGGATTTGGGTGTAGATCTCCTCCTTGCTGTTGTAGTAGAGGTAGATCGACCCCTTGCTCAGCTCGGCCTTCCTGGCGATGCTTTCGACGGTGACCGGCTTGAAGCCCCTCTCGAAAAAAAGTTTCCGGGCCGCCTTCAGGATGGCGTTGCGCCGGTTCTCCCTCTCCCGTTTCCTTCTCTCTTCGAGTCCCAAGATCCGAGCCCTTCCCGATATCGCGCCCTGCGCCCAATGGATGACACTACGGGCGTTCCAGAATGAACTCCCGTAACCTGACCCGCCGTCGCATGCCGCAAAAAGATGGTTAGGTGGGAGACGAACGTTGCTTCCTCATTTGCTCCGGGGCTCCGCCCCGGCGGTTCGTCGCGAAAGGTCCATGACCCGGGATCATATAATGAACTGTGGTCAGTATATGACCACGGGTCATGCCTGTGCTTCTATCCTATAATTCCCCGGCTGTCAAGACAAATCACACGGTGAAACGATTATTTTTTTCATCCCGGAGGAAGGGGGGATCACCAGGCATTCCAAGGAGTTCAGAATCATCCGGCGGGGAATTCCCCGGGGCGGGGCAAGTCCGATTACCGGACGAAGTAGGCCCCATAGGCCGCCGCGGCCCAGCAGGCGAAAAGCCCCAGGAGGGCCGCCCGGGCGATCCGCCGGCGGCCCAGGACCTCGAATCCCCCGGCGGCCAGGATGGCGAGGCAGGGGATGATCCCCATGGCATAGGAGGCCTTGACCGAACTGAGGACGGGAGCGAGCAGGAAGACGGCGAAGATGGCACCCAGGTAGAGGACCGCGCAGGCCAGGGAAAAGCGGAGAATCCTGCGCTCCGGTCCCTGGCTGCGCGGTGGAAGGGCGGCTGCGGCCCCCAGGACGACGGACGCCGTCGGCAGGAGGGAAAGGAGGGCGCCGGCGATCATGGGGGCCTCGTTCCAGGGGAGATGCTCGCCCGAGACCATGGAGCTCAGATAGCCGTCCAGCCAAAGCGTGGAGTAGAGGCCGTCCCAGAAGCCGAAGATCGACGAATAGACCGGATGGAGGAGGGCCTCGCCGAAGGCGAGGCACTGTTGCGGGGTCCGGTAGCCCGGGTCCATCCACCAGACGATCTTCCGGGAGGCGTCCCAGCCGCCGATGAAGAACCGGCCGATCTCGACATAGTTCCGCAGGTAGTACCAGCCGGCCGTGAGCAAGGCGGTCCCGAGCAGGATCAGGACCGTGCGGCCGGCCGAAAGGGCGGCCCGCCTTCCCCCGCCCCCTCCCTGATAGATCGCCGCCGCGAGACATACGGCCATCGGCGGCACCACAAGGACCGGCGTGGGCTTGGTCAGGAGGGCCAGCCCCAGGACGAAGCCCGTGGCGAGGGCGGTCTCGCGGCGCTGCGCATCGGTCCCCGCCGCCCCCGAGAGGATCCGGCAGGCGCCGAGGATCGCCAGGGCCGTGAACAGCCCGG
>CAYOGU010000385.1:0-3025 GCA_964403345.1 uncultured Syntrophus sp.
GATGCTGTCCAGGCCTCCTGAAAAAAGTCCGATTCCTTTCACGTTCACAGATGGAAACCCCTTTTCAGTATTTGGCAAAGTTCTGGCCGAGGCGGTGCTGGAGGAGGGTGAGGACCTCGGGGGCCGGATCGAAGTCGATCAGGTAGATCGTCCCGGAGGCGGACACCGTCTTGAGGGCGGCAAAAGCGACCGTTATCCTCGGGCGTCCGCCGTCGTCCGGTATCCGGAATGAGAAATGGCCGAAGGAGACCGGCAGGCCCAGTCCTCTGAGAACCGATTCGATCAGGGGCCTGCCCGATTCCGTTTCCCCGATCGGGACCCATTCGGTCCGACGTTCCTTGAGGACCCGGGCGAACTGTTCCGGAAGGGGCCGGGTATGGATGAGGACGCGCAAAGGCCCCTTTTCAACCGTCAGGTCGGCCGTGATGGAGAGGTTGAATCCGTCGCGCGCCTGGTCGAAAACCACCGACTCGACGCCGCTCTGGGGCCTCTCCCCGACAGCCTGAAGAAGCCGCTCGGCAAGCCGGATGCCCTGGAGCCCCCTGAGATCGATCAGTCCTCCCGGAGCGACGGGAGAGGGGGGTGTCCTGCGGCCGGTGCCGATCTCCGTGACGGGAATGCCCCGTCCCTCGAGATAGGTCCGGACGGCCCCGGTCATGGGGCTTTCGTTGTCGGCAAGGACGTGGAGAACCTGGCGGGGAGAGGCCCCGCTTCCGGACCCTTCCCTGGCGATGATCCAGTCGGGGAACAGGGAGACCTCGGGCTGGCGGTCCAGGACTAAAGGGCCGTCGGCGCGGGTCATCCGGTAATCCCGCGATCGGCCGACGATTCCCCGCAGGGCACCCAGGGGGTCGCCGAGTTCTTCCGTCGGGACGAAGGCGTAGCGGGGCCAGGATGAGAGGATCTGTTCACGGGTCTGAACCGGGATGCGGCCGGAGAAATCCAGGAGGATCAACGAGCCGTCGTCGAGCTCCACCACCGGGACCAGGGCGCAGTCGATAATGACCTGGTCGGATCCCTTCAGGGGGATGACATGGTTCCCACGGGTCGAGAGGAGACCCCCCATCCGGGCGAGGATCGGCCGGATCGTTTCCAGAAGGGCCATGGAGGTCGGGGAGGGCGGTATCTGGGCCGTATCGGGCAGGGCCGGTCGGGAGGGCGGGTTCGCTGGTCGGCTCAGGGGTTGATCCGGCGTTTGAGCCGCCTTGTCGGGCGCTTCATCTCGCCCGCCGGCGCTGACGACGGCTTGGCCCGGTTGGGCTGCGACTGCCGGTGCGGTCCGGACCAGATGGCCGGGCAGTTTAAGGACCTGTCCCGGGCGAAGAAGGTTCAGATCCTCGATCTCGGGATTCAGACGGCGCAGAAGCCGGTACGCGGGAAGGACATCCGCCGGCTGGACACCCAGGGAAAGAAGGATCCGGCTCAGCGAGTCCCCCTCCTGAATCGGATAGAGGACCGGCTGGGTCTCCTTCTCGGCGGGGGCTCCGGGAACGGGCCGGGCGGAGTCGACCGCCGTGCCGCGCAGGGGCAGCACGATCTTCTGCCCGGGAAAGATCCGGTTGATGTCCTTTATTTCCGGATTGAGCTGGCGGATCTGGGCATAGGGAACGGGTTCATCCCCGGCCTGGCTCCGGAAGATCCCGGCAATGGTGTCCCCCCGTTTCACCACATACACATGTGTGTCCCGGGTGTCGGCGGTTTTCTGAAAGACGAGGCTGGCACTGTCCTCACGGGCTGCAAGCGGGGCCGTCGGCAAAGCCAGGGCGGCGAAAAGGGCGGCCAGGGCCGAGACGAACGCCAGAAGGCCCCGTGCGTGCAATCCTCCCAGCCGTTCATTCCCGGGTCGTGATCGGTTCCCCCCCGGGCTGCTCCCGGGTTCCGAAGGGCGCCGTCGGGTCATTGCGATTTCCTCCTTGGACCCTGTCCGTCCGGATTTGCCGGCTTGCCGGCGGAAGGCCCACACCGCCGGGTATCATATACCGAATCCGTGCGGTGTCAAGGAGGGGCTCGCCGGGGTAGTGACTCCGTTTGCCCTGTATCGTAGGATGGATTTTATTTAAGCGGCAATCCAATATGACAAAGCCGGATAGGGGCTTCCAGCAAATACAGGCATTCTACAGATAGCATGGCCATGTTTAATTGCCGGAGTAATAAGGGCTCGATTTGAAGGTTTTTCGGGGCCTCGAAGCCGGCGGTCAACGGCGGAGGGCCGGGGGAACCGCTCCGTTTTCGGGGTTGCACAATCCCGGTTAAGTGATATATATACCGCACAAAAAGACGGATAGAGGCGCCGGCGGGCGCGCAACGGCGGAGGGACCCATGACGGACCAGCAGCAGGCTGCGCTGATCAAGGAGATCCAGGAACGTTTCGACCGCAAGCTCCGGGAGAGCGAAATCGCCCTGTTGGAGTATTGGCGGGAACAGATCGAGCGGGTGGCGACGATGAAGCCCGAGGGGGTTGCCGCCCTCCAGACCCAGGTGAAAAAGATCTCCGAGATGATGGCCAATCGGATCCGGATGCTGAAAAGACCGTAGGCCTGGAATCTCCTTTTCGCTGTGCGCCGGGCCGGTCGCACTCGGCCGGTGAAGAAGGGTACTTGAACAAGATGCGGGAATTGGCTGATTTTTTGTTTGAAGCGGGGATGCTGAAGAAGACGCCCCGGAGCGGTTTTCAGTTTCTCGGCTCGGGCTGCGAGTCGGTGGCGGAGCATGTCCTGCAGACGCTCTACATTGGATATGTCCTGTGCAAGATGGACTCCGAGGCGGACGAGCTGAAGGTCTTCAGGATGTGCCTCGTCCACGACCTGCCCGAGGCACGCACGGGGGACATGAACTACATGAACAAGAAGTACGTGGCGGTCGATGAAAAGAAGGCGGTCCGCGAGTTGGCCGAGCCGCTCTTCTTCGGCGGGGAGATCGAGGCGATCCTCGAGGAATTCAACGGCAGGCAGACGAAGGAATCCCTCTTGGCCCACGATGCGGATCAACTCTCCCTGATCCTCCAGCTTAAGGAGTGCGGCGATCT
>CAYOGU010000386.1:0-3021 GCA_964403345.1 uncultured Syntrophus sp.
TCTTGTCGTTCGCGAAGGCCCGTTTCTGGAGAATCCCCGTGGCGCGCAGCCGGTCCCTCCGGTGGATGACCGTCACCTTCTTCGCGAAGCGGGTCAGGAAGAGGGCCTCCTGAATCGCCGTATCGCCGCCGCCGACCACCGCCACCTCGCGGTTCCGGTAGAAGGGGCCGTCGCAGGTCGCGCAGAAAGAGACCCCCCGGCCGATGAACCGTTCCTCGCTCGCAATCCCGAGGCGACGCCAAGTGGCCCCCGTCGCGACGACGACCGCCAGCGCTCCGTAGCGCGCCTTGCCGGCTGCGATCTCCCATCCTGCCATCCCGCCCCAGTCTTCCCTTACCAGGCTTGTCACGTCGCCGGATGCGGTCTGGAGGCCGAATTCGACGGCCTGCGTCTTGAAGCGCTCGGCCAATTCGAAGCCATTGATCCCGCCGGGGATCCCCGGATAATTCTCCACCATGTCGGTGATCGTCACCTGGCTCACGGAGGTCTCGCCGGCGATCGCCAGTGTCCGGAGGTTCGCCCGGGCAGCGTACATCCCCGCCGTGAGTCCTGCCGGTCCTCCGCCGATGATGACGACGTCGTAGGGTTGGGTGGAAACCGCTTCTTCAGCCATCGCCCAGTTCTCCTTCCATGTCTTCTCAGACCCGCCCCGTCGGAGGTGGACAGGGGCGAGCCCCAGTCTCATTTAATCGACAAACCGGCTGTTTGTAAAGCCCAAAAAGGACCATCCTTTCAGCTTGACAGGACCCCAGGGATTGCCTATAGTTCCGGCACCTCAGGTGAATGCTCACGATGATCCAGCAAAAGGGGGGGACTTTATGTTGGACAATCCGCTGCATCTGCTTCTGAACCCAAAATCCATCGCCACCGCTGGCGCGGGGAACAACCCGCTCAAGATGGGGACCCTTCAGGCCCTTTCGATTCTGAAGGACGGCTGGCAGGGGACCTTCTACCCCGTCCATCCCACCGAAAAGACCGTGCTGGGACACAGGGCATACGCAACGCCGCTCGACCTGCCCGAGGCCCCGGACATGGCCATGCTCACCGTCCCGACGGCCCAGGTCCTGCCGCTCTTCGAACAGTTCGCCCGGATCGGGACCAAAAGGGTCGTCGTCGTCAGTGCGGGCTTCAAGGAAACCGGCAAGGAGGGCAGGCGCCTGGAGGACCGGCTGAACGAGATCGCCGCGGCCAACGGGATGCGTTTCCTCGGCCCCAACTGTGTCGGCTTCGTCAACACCGCGGCCTCCCTCAACGCAACCATCGCCCCCATGGAGGCAAGGCCGGGCCGGTTGGGACTCGCCTCACAAAGCGGCACTTACATCACCCAGACCCTCGCCTACCTGCGCGAGCGGGGGATCCGCTTCAGCAAGGCGGTCAGCTGCGGGAACGAGGCCAACATCGACATCGTGGACGTCATGGAATACCTGGGCCAGGACGAGCAGACCCGGGCGATCATCCTGTACATCGAGGGGATCCGCGACGGCCGGCGGTTCATCGAGACCGCCCAGCGGATCACGCCGGTCAAGCCGGTCCTCGCCCAGTACGTAGGCGGCTCGGCCGCCGGCGCCCGGGCGGGACTGAGCCATACGGGGGCCATGGCGGGGCCGGACGAACTGTACGAGGGCATCTTCCGCCAGTCGGGCATCATCCGCTGTCAGAGCATCGAGGACCTCTACAGCCACGGCTGGGTCCACGCGACCCAGCCCGCCCTGAAGGGGACCCGTCTCGGAATCGTCACCAACTCCGGCGGCCCGGGGACGGCGATTGCCCATAACGCCGACCAGGGCGGCCTGACGGTCCCGGCCTTTTCGGAGACTCTCCGGAAGGGGATTGCCGAGCTTATCCCCGGCCACGCTTCCAGCGCGAACCCCGTCGACGTCACCTTCCACTTGGACATGGACCTCCTGTCGACGGGGCTTCCCGAACGGATCCTCCGGAGCGGCGAGGTCGACGCCCTCATCGTCCACGGCGCGATGGGCACCGGCTTCATGCGAGAGATCCACCCCCACGTGCGGGAACTGGTCGGAAACCCGTCCCTGGAAAAGTTTCTCGCGCCCTTCCAAACGGACCTCTCGGAAAAGGCCGCCCTTCCGGAGCGATACGGCATCCCCCTCGTAATCTCCTCCTTCTTCGGCCGGGAGGACAACTACACCGCGGCCTACCGGGATCACGGCATCCCCGTCTTCGACTCGCCGGAAAAGGCGGCACGGGGCATGGTCTCCCTCCTGCGGCACAAGGAGATCCGGGCGCGGAAGGCGATCGTCAGGCCCGAGCTGCCGGAGGAAAGTCCCGCGCCCTCCCGGATCATCGCCGAGGCCCTCGCCGCAGGGCAGACGGCCCTGAACGAGCACCAGGCCAAAAAGATCCTGGCCGCCTACGGCGTCCCGGTCACCAAGGAGGTCCTCGTCGCGACCGAGGACGAGGCGGTGAAGATCGCCCAGAGGATCGGTTTCCCCGTCGCCGCAAAGGCCTGTTCGTGGGAGATCACGCACAAATCGGGCAAGGGGCTCATCGCTTTGAACATCCCCTCGGAGGTTCCGCTCCGCGATGCCTTCCGTTCCATCCGCCGTGCCGCCGGCCGGACGGTGCCGATCCTCGTCCAGGCCATGATCCCCGGCGGCCGCGAATTCGTCGCCGGGATGACCCGGTTTGCCGGTTTCGGTCCCTGTATCCTCTTCGGCCTGGGAGGCACCTTCACCGAGGCCTTTCGGGACACCACGCTCCGGTCGGCCCCCCTCAGCGAAACCGAGGCGGAGGAGATGATCTTCGACATCAGGGCCAAAGGGCTCCTGGGGAAGTTCCGGGGCCTACGCGCCGTCGACATCCAGGCCCTCATCCGGATCCTCCAGGCCCTGGGTTCCATCGCCTTGCTCCATCCCGGGATCGCCGAGATCGACCTCAATCCCGTGATCGTCGCCGGCTCAAGGCCCGTCGTGGCCGACGCCCTCTTCATTCTAAAGGCCCAGGAGTGACACTCCCCCGGCAGGAGCCGGGGGCATCTTTGCCTAAAATATCAGTTGC
>CAYOGU010000387.1:0-2997 GCA_964403345.1 uncultured Syntrophus sp.
CTTGGTCTCCTCGGCGTTGCTGGCCACCGAGATCTCCTTGATGAGGAGGTTCTTCGCCGTATCCATCATCTTCCTCTCGCCGAAGGAGAGGTTCTTGTCGCTCTTCAGTATGAACAGGTCACGAAGGACACGGGCGATCTCGAAAACCGAGCCCGTCTTGATCTTCTCCAGGTATTCCCGGTACCGCTTGTTCCAGGTCTGCTTGTCGATCGTGACGTCCTTGTTCCTCAAGATGGCATAGACCTTGGGAATCTCGGTTTTCAGGATCACCTGGCGCAGGCCCACCGATTTTGCGCTCTCCATGGGGATCATGATCTTCATCCCGTTGCCCATGATCTTCATGACATAGAAAAGCTGTTTGCTGCCCCCGACATCGCGCTTTTCGATGGCCTCGATGACCCCCACCCCTTGTGCCGGATACACCGCCAAATCACCAACCTTAAACATTTTTACACCATCAAAAAAATTATTTTTGAATATGATAGGTTACCACAGTTTACCGAAACAGTCAAGCCCCTTTCCCCTTACCCCGACGGTTCGGTACGGGACTCAGATGTAACGGCCTCTGAGGGTCGCCAGGTCGGACTCCAGGCGGAGAGGATCCCCTCGATACCTTTCCAGGATCCCCCGGATATGTCGGCGGGTCGGCTCATCGTTCAAATCGTCCAGATACCGGTACAGCCCCATCCGTCTGCCCAGCCGGAAAACCTGCCGGTCTTCGTCGGGCAGGGCGAAAAAGCGGTCGATCAGGCCCAGGAGCCTCTCCCGATCCTCCGGGAGCTTGCCGTGCAATTCCTCGAGAAGATTCAGGATGTGATCGCTGACGATCCTGGATCCGATCCCCTCCAGGTTTGAAATCATCAGCCGGATCTCCCGGAGGATCGCCTCATCGTCCAGGGGGTGGAACTCCCCGTCCCGGACCTTGGCGGCCAGCGCCGTGCCGGGGACGACCTGAAGGGTGCGCAGACGGATGTGATCCGGGTCGATCCGGTTCAGCACCCTGGCGCTCTGGACGGCATGCTCGGCCGACCACCGGCTCCCCCCCAGCCCCGGCATGACGTATTCGCACAGGGAGATGCCTGCCTCGCGGATCTTTTGCCCCGCCTCGATCTGCTCGGCGGCGGTCACTCCCTTGTCGATGAAGGCCAGCAGGGGATCGTGGCCGCTCTCCATCCCCATGTGGATGCGGGACAGCCCCGCCTCCCGCAGGCGTTTGAGTTCCTCCGCGGTTTTCCTTGAGGCCGTCTTGGCGCGGGCATAGGTGGTCACCCGTGTGACCGAAGGGAAAGTGGCGCGGATCAAGGCGATTACCTCGGCCAGCCGATCCGTCTTCAGGCTGAGGGAATCGGCGTCCTGCAGGAAGACCGATTCCCCGCCGCCCCGCAGCCAGGCCGCGACGGCCCGGAAACAGCCCCAGTCCCAATCGGCCGGGATTCTTCCCTCGTCGCCCCCTTCGGCCAGGGTACCCACCTTTTCGGCCATTTGGGCCATGACCCCGATCTCCTCCCGGATCTGGGAAACCTCCCGGAGCGAGAACCGCTCCCCCTGGTAAGTCCGGCAGAAGGCGCAACGGTTCCAGGGGCAGTTCCGGGTCACCCGGACCAGGAGGCTTCCGGCCTCGCTGGGAGGACGGATCGGTCCCTGCTCGAAGCAGGCGGTGTATTCATGGGAATTCATGGGGAAACTCCAGCGGCGGCCCGCCCTCTCCCGGTCCCGCCGGCCCCCGGGGCCGGTCTAGCCTAGGGCAGCTAGGGCAGGAAGAAAAGCGGATTTCTGGCCTTGTTCTTGTGACGAATCTCGAAATGGAGATAGGGGTCCTCTTTGTCGCCGGCCTTGCCGATAAAGGCGATCCGATCCCCCCGCTTGACGCGGGTGTCGCCCCGAACGGTCCTGGTCCCCAGGTGGGCATACACGGTCGCATACTGGTCGGAATGCCTGATGATGATCGTCTCCCCATAGTTCTTCAAACTGGCGGAGAAGATCACGACGCCGCTGGCGGCGGCCTGGACGGCCGCCCCCTCGCTTGCGGCGATCCGGATGCCGTTTTCATAGGTCTTCCCCGGCTGGACGCCGAATCGGGAGACCACCTTTCCCTTGAGAGGCCAGATGAAGCGGTCCTTCTCGTAGACAATGTCCTCGCCCCTGGCCTCACCCTCCTTGGGATGAGCCGACGTTTCGGCCCCGGTGCCCTCGGGTTTCGCCTGCGTTTTTCGGGCCGCCGTGTCCATTTCCGTCGTCCGGGCGACGGCGGTGCGATCCTTGACCGCGGGATCGGCAACCCCCTGCGGCTTGCGCTTTTTGGCCTCCGTCAGGGTCTCCGTCTTCAGGCCCTGGCTGCGCGGGGCGGCCGGCGGCGGTTCAGCCTTGGCCTTCGCAGACCGTCCCTCCGCGGCCGGGGCTGACCGGGCCTCCCCGGATTGGGTCACCGCCACGATATCGTCGTGCACCTGGGTTGCATCGGGGATGAAGATCACGCTGTCCGGTTCGATCTTTCCCGGTGCGGCGATGTTGTTGGCCTCGGCCAGGTCCTGGAGGTTGACCTGATAGGCCTTGGCGATGGCCGACAGGGTCTCCCCGCTCTTCACGCGATGGTAGACGCCCCGCGGCTTCTCGCCCTTGACGGAGATCCCCGAACAGGAGAGGACCAGGATGGACAGAAGGAGCAGAAGGACCGCCTTGCGTTCAAGAAGGATCCTGATGATGGCCCGTAAAGGGAACAGACCGGTCATTTATCGTCCCACCCGTGTTCCCCGATTAAATCCACGAAACGGCATCCTCCCAGTTCCTCCTGCTTGAGATCGGCCGGGTCCTCCGACTGGCGGGTCAGTTTCATGAGGACCTGGGAATGGCGCCCCCCGACCGGGATCACCAGCCGGCCGCCGACGGAAAGTTGCTCGATCAGAAGCGACGGGACTTTGGGTGCGCCCGCCGTCACCATGATCGCCGCAAAGGGGGACTCCTCACGCCATCCGTAGGTCCCATCCCCCACCCGGATCG
>CAYOGU010000388.1:0-2993 GCA_964403345.1 uncultured Syntrophus sp.
GTGGAGTATGAAAAACAGTATGCAGTCAATGCATGAAATCTCAAACCCCTAACTGCCCACGAAAGCGGGGTAACCCCAACCCATCGCCGTGAGACTGGCCATCCTTGCGGGAACTCAGGTGGTCCGAGAGCAGCTTAAGGTCGAACTGAGCGCCCTGAAATCGGTGAGCCTGGGTGTCTAGGGTCTTGGGGGGGCTGGATGCCCTGACCCGAATCGTCGGCGTCCGGGAAGTCTCGGACTCTCCTGTAGCCCCTGGGCGGTCGATAGGCCGGTTGTTCAGGGTTCCTGCGAGCCGTCTTCCGGGGCGGCGGTCTGGCCGGCTGGCCGGCCCCTGCGTCTCCGTCTCCGCCGCCTCTTCCCCGGGACCTTCTCGGCTGGCGTTTCAGGACCCGTGCCGGGCGGGGACTGGATGTAGGCCTGCCACCATGCCAGGGCGGTCCGGTTCTCCTGGCGGGTCTTGGTCGTCATGAGGAGGTAGGCGATGGCATCGGCGAAGTCCGGCCGGGCCGCCAGGGCGGCGGGGCGCCTGGGCGGCATCCTGTGGAGCGAGGGCTGGAGAGCCAGGATGCGGCGCAGTTGGCCGCCGATCCTTCCGGGGATCGTGACGGTTCCGGCGATCTCCCCCAGAAAACGGGAGCAGGCGGCGTCCATGGCTTGCTGGTGGGGGACCCCTTCGCGGTGGCGGGCCAGGGTTTCTTCCTCCAGGCCGGGACCGAAGAGCGCAGCCAGAAAGAGGGCTGGTGCGGGGGTGAGGGCGCTCCGGCAGAGCCGGTCGAGGCACTCCAGGTTGCTCTCCAGGACCGTGAGGCGGTCGGCGCCCCCGGCCAGCCACCGATGAAGCTCCGGGAAGAGGGCGGCCGAAAGCCCGCTCGACGCCAGGAGTCCGAAGACGGGCCGCGCCGCCCCGAGCAGGAAGAGTTTCAGCATCTCCTCGTAGAGACGGGCCGGCGCGGCGCGGGTGATGGTCGGGGCCAGTTCGCAGAGGATCTCCCATGTCGCCGGCTCGATGGTGAGGCCGTGGGATCCGGCGAAACGGACGGCGCGGATCATCCGGACTGGGTCCTCGGTGAACCGGACCGCGGGATCGCCGATGGGGCGGATGAGCCGCTGCTCCAAGTCGCTCAGTCCGTTACAGTAGTCGATCACTGAGAAATCGGCGATGTTGTAAGCCAGGGCGTTGATCGTGAAGTCGCGACGCCGGGCGTCCTCCTCGGGCGTTCCGAAGACGTTGTCGCGCAGGACCATGCCGTCCTCGTCCTTGACGTGGCGGGGAGGGCGTCCGTCCGGCTCCGCTTCCTCGCCTTCCGGTTCCTCGGGGGGGGCCAGGGCGCGGAACGTGGAAACCTCCAGGACCTCGTCCTGGAAGTGTAGGTGGGCCAGCCGGAAACGTCGGCCGATGAGGCGGCAGTTCCGAAAGAGCCGCTTGATCTGGCCGGGGACTGCGTCGGTGGCGATGTCGAAGTCCTTGGGGGTCCGCCCCATCAGAAGATCGCGAACGCATCCCCCCACCAGATAAGCGGTGAAGCCGTTGTCGCGGAGGCGGTAGAGCGTCCGCAGGGCGTTCGGACTGATCTGCTTGCGGGATATGCCGTGTTCGTCGCGGGGAACGATCCTCGGTTGCATGGAACGCACCATAGCACACCCGGTTGAAAATGCAATATTGACGGCTTCACGCTTCCGACCCTTTTGGGCCTTGTTACGGGCGCCATTGTCCTGTCCAATGAGATTGGGGAAGGAAACGGCGGGGGTTAGGATGGCAGGGTCTTCAGGGCCCGGATCAGGGCATCCGGGTCATCGAAGGTCAATCCCCCGCAGGGAATTTCCGGGCGGAGGATGGCGATGGTCAGGCAGCCGGCTTCGCGGGCCGCGGCAAGCTTCGCATCGAGGCCGCCCGCCCGGCCGCTCTCCTTGGTGACGATCACGCCGATGGCGTAGTGGCGGATCGTGGCAAGATTCTCCTCGGCCGTGAAGGGCCCCCGGCCGGCGATGACCCTCTCCTCGGGGATCCCTGCCTCACGGCAGGCGGCCAGCGACCCCGGAGTGTCGAGGACGCGGACAGCCAGGGGGATGCCCGTCCGCCGGGCCTCGGCGGCGTAAGGGGCGAGGTTCCGGGATCCCGTCGTCAGGAGGACGGGGCGGCCGTCGGCAAAGGCCAGGGCCGCGGCCTCGGCGTGGCCCGTGGCGAACCGGATCGCCGTTTCCGCCCTCTCCGGCAAAAAGCCTTCCGGGCGGCACAGGCGGATGCAGGGGATCCCCAGGCGCTCCGCGGCGGTCCGGGCGGCGGCGTGGACCGCCGCGGCATAGGGGTGGGCGGCGTCGACGATCGTCCGGATCCCCCGCTCCCTCCCCAGTGCGGCCAGGCCCTCGGCGTCCAGGCGTCCCGTCCGGCGGGAGATCCGGGAATGGGTTCCGATCGCGAGCGGTTCGTCCGTCGCCTGCGAGACAAGGACGGAGTACCCCGCCTCCGCGAGACCCTGGGCCAGGTGGGCCGTCTCGCTCGTCCCGCCGATCAGGAGGATCATACCTCGTACCCCCGGGGGGTCACGAACCAGTCGGCGATCCGTCTCGAGGAACGGTTTCCGACGATGACGATGCTCCTCATCGTGATGGGGAGTTCAAGGAACCGGTCCAGGTCCGAAAGGAGGATGTCCTCTTCGAGGGTCCCCACCGCCGTCCCGATCCCCACGGGGGTCGTCCCGGGACGGTGACGTCGGAAGATGGCCGCCGCTTCGGCGAGCTGGCAGGTCCGCCTCTGAGAGCGGGGGTTGTAAAGGGCGACGACCAGATCCGCCGCAGCGACGGCTTCTAGCCGGGAGCGGATCGTCTCCCAGGGGACGAGCAGGTCGCTCAGGCTAATCGCCGCAAAGTCGCACATCAATGGGGCCCCGAGGCGGGCGGCCAGGGCGCTTGCCGCGGTGACACCGGGCACGATCTCGATGGGGACGGATATCCCCTCGGCCGCGGCGATCTCCAGGACCAGGCCGGCCATCCCG
>CAYOGU010000389.1:0-2985 GCA_964403345.1 uncultured Syntrophus sp.
CCCATGTGCTGGTCACCCAGATTTTTCCGCCCATCAATTCGATGAGCTTTTTGGATATGGAAAGCCCCAACCCCGTGCCCTCGTATTTTCGACCGATTCCAGAGTCGACCTGCCGGAATGATTTGAAAATCGTTTCCAGGTCTTCATCCCTGATCCCGATTCCAGTATCGATCACGTTTATAACGGTATCGAAATCATTCGATTCGCATGTGATCCTGATCGATCCTTTTTCCGTGAATTTTATCGCATTGCTGAGCAGATTCAGAAGGACCTGTTCCAACCTCCGGGCATCGCCGGTGACGGTCCTTAAGCTGGGATCCATGACGAATCCCAGTTCGAGCCCCTTTCCCTCAGCGAGCGGCCGCGTGCTTTGCACCACTTTTTCGATCATCTGAAGTAAATCGATGTCTTCCAATAACAATTGCATCTGTCCCGCCTCGATTTTAGAGATGTCAAGGACATCGTTGATCAGGGCGAGCAGGTGCTGGGCGCTGGCCCGTACCATGTTCATCTGCTTCCTCTGTTCGTCGTTCAGCGGTCCCACCCGCTCACGGAGGATGAGTCCCGTGAAGCCGATGATGGAATTCAGGGGGGTCCGTAACTCGTGAGACATGGTGGCCAGAAAGGCGGATTTCAGATTGTCCGCAATTTCGGCCTGTTTCTTGGCGGCAGCGAGTGCCTCCAGCGTTCTTTGAAGCTCTTGTTCCCTTTTGATGCGCTCTTCAATCTCCCCTGAAAGCTTCTCATTGACATCCTGAAGCTGCATGGTGCGTTCCTTGACCAGTTCGTCGAGGTGATCCCGATGGTTTCTGAGTTCTTGCCCCGTCGCCTCCAAGGACTTCTGGGTCTTAGAAAGGGTGGCGATCATTTCGTTGTAGGACTTTGCCAGCAGACCGATCTCGTCCCGGGAATGGATGGCAATTCGACGCTCAAGATCCGACGTCCCCGCGATGTAATCCGTTTCGCGAACGAATCTGTGCAGCGGGTGGACAACAAAAAGACGCAACCCGATCAGGGTCATGACCGTCAACAGCAACAAGCCCGCAGACAACCCGACGATGGTGAGGATCACCGGTTCCCGGACTTCATTTTCGATATTCTCTGCGGGAACGAGAGCGGCGATCTTCCAGTCTTGTTGGGTGGTGGTCCGATAATACACGTAGTGTCTCTTGTTTTGAATATTGATCGAAGCCACGCCCTGCCTGTTTTCCGTCAGCAGCTTGGAAAGTTCGGGGGAATGGGTGTCGATCTTCTGGAAAAGGTTTTTCTTATCCTCGCTGGCCAACACCATGCCGTTCTTGTCCGTCAGGAATATCGTCCCGGTCGGGTTGATTTTAAAATTGCCGATATAGTCCGTCAGATTGTTTAAGGTGATATCGAATCCGACGACACCGTAAAGGCGATGCTTTTCATCAACAAGCGCCTTGACGATCCCGATGTTGATATCTGGGGTCGTCAGCGAGGAGTATGCGTCCGTGATCATGGCCTTTGCGGGATGAGCCTTGGCCAACCGGTACCAGGGGCGATCTCTGGGGTCGTAACGACTGGGGATGGCACGCTTGTGCGATCGGACAAAACTGCCGTTTTCCCTCCCCATGTACACGGAATTCACATAACGATGGGTCACCCGATAGGTGTTGAATATCTGAATGATTTTCTGCTCGAGCGGCTCGATATGATATCGGAATGTCTTTTCGTCTGCCCGAAGAAAGTTGGTGAAATGACGATCATCCCGGGAACGAACGATTTCATTGGCCGCCAAATTATGGATGTCGCTTTCCGCCTCTGAAAAAATATTGTTCAACGAAAAATCGATGTGCTGAAGCTGATCCGATAGCTCTTTCTGGATCGAAGTCAACCGGTCGTCCCATAGTTTGGTGTAAAGAGCTCTCCCCAATCCTGCGGTGATGAGGATCGCGCTGCCGATATAAAGGACCAGCAATTTTGCCTGGAGCTTCATGGGGGAGTGACCTCCATTCCGGCACTTTCGAGCTCCCGATCGGGGTGTTCAGGGAAGGAACAATGTCTGCCTTTCAACGAGTGGAGATAGAATCGGTCTTGGGTTTATGCTCCTTAAGTGGATGTTTTATAAGTTAAAGTCTACGTGAATCCTTGGGCAAGTCAAGGGGGATTTCAGAAGAAGACCTTGACAAATGCGTCATGTCTTCTAAAATAGAGAAACCATATTCCACGATACGAAACCATGGATTCCGGCGGTGGAGAGTCCTTGCGGCCGGCGGAATATCCGGAACCGCTGTCCTTCAGGCGGGGAGTGCGGAAGGGATCCGGCATTGGCACGGGTCTGAAGGACGGTCAGACATTCAGGACGGATCAGGAGGGAGAGGATGAGATTCAAGGATCGGGTGGCCGTTGTCACGGGGGCGGCGAGGGGGATCGGCCGGAGCATCGCCCTGGCCCTCATTGAGGAGGGGGCGAAGGTCGTTGCTGTGGATGTAGACGCGGGGACCCTGCAGTCCCTGTGCGCGGAGGCCGAGAAGCAAGGGGGGGCGGCTCTCCCTGTCGTTTGCGATATCTCAAGGCTTGCCGAGGTGGAACGGATGGTGGAGGAGGGGCTGAGGACCTTCGGCCGGATCGACATTCTGGTCAACAATGCCGGCATCATCCGCAGAGGGACGATCGAGACGGTAACCGAGGAAGATTGGGATCGGGTCATCGCCATCAACCTGAAGGGGACCTTCAACTGCTGCAAGGCCGTTGTCGGACCGATGATACGACAGGGAGCCGGGGCCATCGTCAATGTCTCTTCCATTGCCGGGAAGTTGGGCGACATCAACTCCGCGCCAGGATACGGCTCATCCAAGGCCGGTGCGGACGCCTTGATGAAGGCTTTGGCCAGACAGTTGGCTCCCAGCAGGATACGAGTCAATGCCGTGGCACCCCACGCCATCGAAACGGAGATGAGCGCGCAGTGGTCCGACGAGAGGCGCCGGGAAATCGTGGCCGGGATCCCGCTCGGCCGTCTGG
>CAYOGU010000390.1:0-2930 GCA_964403345.1 uncultured Syntrophus sp.
ACAAACTCGTTCTAGAAATGCTGAGAAATAATCCCCTCAGCTAGTCTAGACCCTTAAATTATACCCGGTTCATTCCTTCACTTTCAAATCCATTTCCCTGGCCAGGATTCTGGCGGTATCCGCCGCCACTTCCCCAGTGAATCTCGCGCACTGAGTCAGATGCTCTTTGGAGCCTTTCTTCATGCCTTTCGTCAGAATCCGGCAGCAAAGAACCCTATTTCTTTCTTTGAAGATATCGTGAAGCTCTTTCGAAAGTTGCATGGTTTTCGCGACAGACTTGCCCCTGGCCCTGGTTCGTCCGAATACCATGCCGATGCATAAGCAGCCGCCGGCCACGGCCCCGCAGAGGCATTCCGCGCCGCCGACCCCCACAGGGAACCCGGAGGCCATAGCAATGGCCTCATTAACGACCTTCAGGCCGAACTCGTCCCGGATGGTCTTGACGATGGCCTCCGAGCAGAAGAAATCCCCATTCCGATAATAGTCCTCCGCAATGCCCCGGATCCGGCTCAGGGTGATCGTGCTCCGCGTCAGCATCCCCGCGGCATGGGGGGTCCTTCCTGCCCCATATCCTTCCCGCCAGGACCAAAACGAACTTCCTCAGTGAACCCTGGATCTTTATCATCGTTGTCCTTTTTGGATCGTGATGCGGTACGCGCCGCCCTCCTCGCCGATCCCGGTGACCGTCCATCCCTTGTTCGTCGCGGCACGTGAGACGTTTTCCTTCGCCGTGTCGCTGTCGACCATCACGACAATCTCATCCGCCTTGCCGGCCTTGATGGCCTCCAGCGTCATCAGGACCGGCTGGGGGCACGAAAGCCCTCGCGCATCCAGTGTCTTAGCCATATCCTCCTCCTTGATCTAGGCGATTTTCTCTCTCATGGTGAATCCGATGAACAGGCAGAAGACCAGGCCGATCACGACGGCCGGGATGCCGTAGGGGCCGACGCCCGTCGCCGAACTGGCCAGGCCGAAGTTATGGGCGATGGCGGCCCCGACGATCATGCCCACCACGAAGACGGCGGCGTCGCCATCCCCCTCGCCGGCCAGGAAGAGCTGCCGGCCGGGACAGCCGCCGGCCAGGCAGAAGGCCAGGCCCGCCAGGACCATGCCGGCGAAGTTCCAGAGGTGCATCGTGTGGGCGATGGGTTGCCCCTCGAACCCCGGCTTGAACTGCCCCAGGATGAGGTTGACCACCCAGGCGGTCACGACCAGGGCGATGAACCCCGACAGGAGATGCATCTGCTTAAAAAGGACGAAGTCCCGGATCGCGCCCATGGTGCAGAAGCGGCTCCGCTGGGCGAAAAACCCGATCACGAGGCCCACGACCAGAGACACGGCCAGAGGGGCATGCATCGACCCCGGCCCCTTGACGCTGTAAAACAGGATCCCGCTCTTCCCCTCGCCGGCGACCTGCGGGAAAAGCAGCATCAGGGCCAGAAGGCCAATCATGATCAGAGGGAGTATCCAGCCCGCCGCAGTGTAGGTCTTCTGGGTGCGGCCCAGATTGTAGCCGCCCTTCAGGAAAAGGGTGCCAATCCAGATGCCGACCGCAAGTCCGAGCAGGCCAAGGATGGCGTTGCCGTCGCCGCCAGCCAGGCGCAAGGCCGCGCGCCAAGGGCAGCCGAGGAACACCAGGGCCCCGATCATGGCAAAGACGCCAAGGACGAAGCGGACGATCGGTGCCGAGCCGAGGCGGGGGCGAAACTCCCTGAAGAGGTAGGCGGCGGTCAGCGATCCCAGGACGAAACCGATGATCTCCGGCCGGATATACTGGACCGCCTCCGCCCGGTGGAGACCGACGGCGCCGGCGACGTCCCGGCCGAAACAGGCGACGCAGACCCCCATGTTAGGGGGATTCCCCCATTTCTGGAGGAGAGGTGCCAAGGCACCGATCAGGATCCCGACGCCGATGATCCCCCAGCGCCCCGCGAAGATGTTCTTGATTGAGTTCATACCATCCTCCTTTCCAAAGCAATAGGGATTTTCTGAGAATTCTGCCGCTTCTCAGGCAAGATCAGGCTCTTCCGTCCATCTCTGGCCGGGCAATGCCCGGCCAGAGGGCGACAGGGACAGGGATTCCAGGGCCCGGGTATATCGGGCCGAGGAGACAGGGCTTTACGCCGGATCGCTCCGGTACTGCTGGAACATCTCGTAAGGATTAAGTGGAACAGGACCAATGATGCCTCCTGATCGCGCCATGCCGTGATCCCCACGGCACGGCCCGCAGGGGGCCTATCGGTTGGCTACGGAGAAACGGCAGGACGACGCATTCCGGAGAACCGCCCGGGTTCTCTGTCATCGCCTCATATTAGGGGGGTGAAGAATCGCAACAGCTCGTTCACGACTATGCTCCCTCAATGAATGGTCTCTTACGAGGCGGGAGTATACGGGGAAAGCAAAAGGCCTGTCAACGATTAATTTGGGGAATTCGTCCCCCGAACTGACCGCCGGGCGGGATTGCGGGGTCGCGGCGGCGCCAAAACCGGACCCGGGAAAGGCCCGGACGAAATCCCGGTTGGGATCGCCTCCTGCGGCATCCCTACAGGTTGTTTTTTTCGGCGCCATCTGCTATGAAAAGTCATCACATCAGAGAAACCCTCCAACCCAGGGGATCGTCGGGGTAAGGACATGGCCAATCGCATCGAGATCGGGTTCAGGGCGGGGATCAGGGACGCCCTGGGCGAGAAGATCAAGGGGAGGATCATCGATCACCTTCGCATCCCTGTGGATTCAGTAAGGACCGTCGAGGTGTACACCCTGGACGGCCCCCTGACCCCGGAAGAGCTCGAGGCCGCCGCCCGGGGGCCCCTCAGCGATCCGGTGATCCAGGAATACGCCATCGACCGCCCCCTCGCCTCGGGCTTCGACTGGCTCATCGAGGTGGGCTTCCGTCCTGGCGTCACGGACAACGTAGGAAAGACCGCCAG
>CAYOGU010000391.1:0-2921 GCA_964403345.1 uncultured Syntrophus sp.
GGCGATATTCGCCAAGCGGGGATGGGTTGGGCAGCGTGCATGGAGGATCGACAATATCTTCCGGACGAACATCCAGACTGCCTATAACGTGGGCCGCTACCGGCAGATGCAGGAAGTGAAGGCCGCACGTCCCTACTGGCAATACAGCGCCGTGAACGACAGCCGCACGCGGCCCACGCATCGGGCGCTTCACGGCAAGGTCTTTCCTGCGGACCACCCATTCTGGAACACCTGGTATCCGCCGAACGGGTTCCGGTGCCGTTGTGGGGTCGTGACGCTCTCCAAGGAGGATGTGGCATCGGAGAGCCTCACGGTTGAATCGGCCGATCCGACGGGCAAGCTGATCGAACCGATCGACCCTGGCACGGGAAACAGAATGCCGGCACGCCCGCTGATGCCGGATCAGGGGTTTGCCTTCAATCCGGGCAAAGCGGTCTGGAGCGGTGTGGTCGATTCGGCGGACCAGCCCGGAAAGTGGAATGCGCTGTCAGACCTTAAAAAGGCCGGAGACTATCGGCGCCAGAATCTGGCCAATGTCAGGCCCTCGGACATCGCAGATCTGGATGAGAAGGCCCTCCTGCCGTCCGGGAAGGGTGACGCCTTCTATAAGGCGGAATTTCTTAGGCGCTATGGTGAAGAGAAAGTCGTCCAGGATGTGCTCGGGGAGCCGGCGATCCTCTCTCTCCGTGCATTCCTGATCGACAAAACCCCTGGGGCGCCGGAGAAATGGAAGTTCAGCAAGGCTGGGCATGGCGTTTCGATCCCCATCATGGAGGAGATCCTGCTGGCCCCTTATGAAATATGGCTCGTGCCTCAAAGAAACGAGTCAGGGCAGGTTCGGCTGGTCAAACGCTATATCGCTTTCTGGAAAACCGCGGACAAGAAAAGAATCGGGGGGCTGGGCGTATATGAAGTGGTGGACGGGGTCTTTCAGGGGGTGACGAATTTCATCCCCCTGGCCAAAGGAGAACCGCATCTGGACTATGTGGAGAGGCAACGGCAAGGGGTGCTGCTATATGGAAAGGGACTGTGACCGGAACGGCTCATGTTCCGATGCGCCGGAGCTGTCTGGCAGGATGGCCCCCCCGCTCCGGTCGCTCCCTTTTAAGGGAAGTTAAGATTCTTGCTGGAAAAAGTCAAGGGAATTTATGCAGATTCAAGTCAAGGTGGAAGACCGAGAAGTACGAGAAGGCCTTCGTGAGCTCAGGCGGCGGGGGGCGAATCTTCGCCCGGTCATGCTGGAAATCGGCGAGATCGTCCGCACTTCGGTGGAGCGAAACTTCGCAGCCGGCGGCCGCCCGGAAAGGTGGGAGAAATCGGGGCGCGTAAAGAAGAGCGGCGGCCAGACCCTCTCGGATACGGGACGATTGAGGAGATCTTTTACCGTCGAGGCAGGAAACGACCGGGTGGCTGTTGGAACCAATGTTATCTATGCGGCGATCCATCAGTTCGGGGGCAGGACGCCTGCAAGGGTCATCACCGCCAAGAATGGGAAGGCGCTCTTCTGGCCGGGCGCCCGCCATCCCGTAAGATCAGTAAACCACCCGGGATCCCGCATTCCCGCGCGGCCGTTTTTGACGGCCCAGGATGAGGATTGGCCGAGAATCAGGACCGCCATCGGGCGGCATCTCTTGGAGAGGTGACGATATGTTCGAATTCAAAGGATTCGACGACTGGATCCCGATTTTTCGGGGAGGAAAGCAGACAGACAGCCTTGGGCGGGAGCACGACGGCGATGCTCTGATCGATCGGGCCGTGGCGAGCTTCGACGTCGGCCGGCACGAGCCGCCGGTCTGTATCGGCCATCCGGCGGATAACGCCCCGGCCTGGGGCTGGGTGCAGGGGCTCAAGAAAGTCCCGCAGCGCGGCGGGGCGCTTCTCATGGCCAAGTTCCGGCAGGTGCAGCCAGCTTTTGCGGACATGGTCAAAAACGGCCTCTTCAAGAAGCGCTCATCGGCCTTCTACCCTGACGGATCGCTCAGGCATGTGGCCTTTCTGGGGGCAGCGCCGCCTGCAGTGAAGGGGCTTCCCGACGTCGCTTTCAGCGAGGAGGCAGGGCCGGTCTTCGAATTTTCCGACTACCGGACAGCCTGGTCCTGGGAGGCGATCGCCCGGCTCTTCGGAAAACTCAGAGACTACCTGATCGAGAAGGAAGGAATGGAAAAGGCGGACCAGGTGATCGCTGCGTATCAGATCCAGGAGATCTCCGACGCGGCGGCCAAGGAGAAACAAGAGATCCAGAATCAAAACGCCGCCCAGGCGGCAGCCAACTATCGCGAAAAGGAGGAAAGCATCATGACGTTCAAGGAAAAGCTGGTTGCGGTATTCAACGAGATCGTCGGCAAACTGCCCGACGACGGCCCGGTTGCCGCTCCGGCGGCGGGCAGGACCTTCACCGAGTCGGACCTGGCCTCGCAGGTCAAGACGGCCGCCGATGAGGCTGCCCGGAAGGAGCGGGAGAAACTGACCGCGGAATTCGCCGAAAAGGATCGCCAGGCGCGCCAGGATGCCCGCAAAAAGGAGATCGGCGTCTGGTGCGACACTCAGGTCAAGGAAGGCCGTTTGACGCCCGCTATGGTCAAATTCGGCATCCCGGAGATGCTCCTGGCCTTTGCCGAGCGGGAGGACGTCATCGAGTTCGGGGAGACCAGGGAGAAGGCGACCCTCTTCGAGAGGTTCAAGGCCCTGATCGAGAAGGAACTGCCGAAGGTCGTGACTTTCAATGAAGTGGCAACCCGGGACAAGGACATCGGCGGCGCGGGCGGGGCGGGCGACAAGCTCTCTGCCCTGGTGCGCAGCAAGATGAACGCGGACAAGAGTCTGGACTATGGCGCAGCCTTTGCCGAAGTCCAGCGGGAGAATCCGGCGCTGGCCCACGAATACCACCAGGAGATCGGCGGCTGATCGGCCCGCCGGAAAGG